>JALRGZ010000014.1 GCA_023253295.1 Flavobacterium sp. | reverse complement strand
GGTTTCTGGAAACAACCTTTAACAAATTACCTAGAACGTGTGGAGGTTTTAAAAGGCCCTTCTTCTGCCCTTTTCGGGAATGCTTCGCCAGGTGGTGTGGTGAACAGAGTTACCAAAAAACCTTTAGAACAAGCAGCTAATAGCATTAGTTTTTCAACAGGAAGTTTCAATACACTAAGAGCTTTAGGTGATTTTACAGGACCGCTTAATGAAGACAAAACACTTTTGTATCGTTTAAATCTTGGATATGAAAATGCCAATTCATTCAGAGATTTACAATTTGACAAAAACATTGTCATTGCTCCTTCCTTTTCATTCTTACCTAATGATAAAACAAGAGTAAACTTTGATTTAATTTACAACAGTTCTAAAAGTACTTTAGACAGAGGACAATCTACTTATGAAAATGACTTGTATTCCACTAACATTAAACAATCACTAAACGCTACAAATGATTACCTAAATGAAGAAACTTATATTCTTACTACTTCCTTAAATCATCAATTAAGCGACAATCTCTCTTTTTCGGCATCTTATATCAGAACAGGATACAACGAAGATTTATTAGAACACCGTGGAGCTAATAAATATGCTGTAGATGGTGCTGGAGTTTCTATTCCTACTGAAATAGAAATGCAGGTTTTTATGCGAAAACGCAAAAGATACATCGATAACATTTCGAACTTCTTTGTTTATAAAACTAAAACCGGAGTACTGGACCATAACCTCGTTTTAGGTTACGATTATGCACAGGAAAAACTGCCGGCTGGTGGTTCACAATTAGAAGCTAAAGGATATCGAAATGCTGCTAATACGGGTGCTATCAACACCTATAACCCTAATAACAAAAGTGCTTATTTATTAGATGCAAATGGAAATCCTGTACCTAACGTAGCTCATTTTGATTTATCAAATCCTTACAGTTCACACCAATTGAAAGACATGAGCAAATATTTTTATACCAACAGAGCCTTTGATCCTACTTTTTATTCTACGTATGGAATTTATTTGCAAGACCAAATAAAACTAGGCCCACTTAAAGCACTACTTGGTGTGCGTTATGACGAATACATTGATAGAGAAAACTATACCAAAGACAATGAAAAGAAAGTAAAACAACATTCCTTTTTACCACGTGTGGGACTTACCTATACTTTGACACCAAATATTAATCTATACAGTACTTATGTAAAAGGATACAATCCGCAAACGGCATCGGTGCTTTCTAATCCTAACGCAGGTGGCCCATTTGATCCATTGGAAAGCAATATGATTGAATTTGGTGGAAAATCATCTTGGTTCAAAGAAAGTTTGTATGTGACTTTAGCCTTTTATAAAATTAAAGAGAAAAACAGCCTGTATAGTGCCAATGATACTAGTAATATTGATTTAATGAGAGCTATTGGTGAACAAGAATCCAAAGGAATCGAAATTGATCTTAATGGCCGAATCACCAATCAATGGAGTATTTCTGCGGCTTATTCTTTCAATGAAGCCAGCATTACCGATAGTCCAATAGCTAGTGAAATTGGCAGACAAAAACCAAACACACCTAAACACCAAGGTAATATTTGGACCCGATACAATTTTACAGATGGAGCTTTGAAAGATTTTGGATTAGCATTTGGTTCTAATTTTGTTACCAGACGTAACTTGAGCATTAGTGATACCCAAACCATTCCTGGCTATACTGTAATGAATGCTGCTTTGTATTACACAATTAATAAATTCAAAATTCAATTGAATGCTAATAATATTGCTAACAAAACCTATTGGGTAGGTGGTTATGATTACATACGTTTATTCCCAGGGGCGCCTAAAAACTGGCTATTGACCCTAGGTTATTCTTTTTAAATCGCTTTTATTTGCACTCACAAAAAAACACATCATTCAACAATGTTAAAATGAATAAACAAATCAGGAAAAGCATTGGAAAAATACATTTATGGCTCGGACTTGCGTCCGGGCTTGTTGTATTTATTGTAGCCTTAACAGGAAGTATTTTGGTTTTTGAAGAAGAAATTGATGCGTTTATTCATCCCGAATTCTATAAAGTGGAAACAGTTGGAAAGTCTAAAAAACCAATAGATTATGCCATAAATACATTAAAAAAAGAATACGCCATTGACACTATCAATCGTATTTATACTTTTAATGATCCTGAACGTACCGCCCTTGTGATGGGCAAAAATACCAAAGGCAACACTTTCTTTTTTGCTATTAACCCCTATTCAGGACAAATCATCAGTAGTATAGAGCAAAAAAAGCATTTTTTTACCATTGTCAATAAATTACATCGCAGTCTTTTACTTGGGGAAACTGGAAAATTCATTACAGGCTGTTCTTGCCTAATTTTTATTATCATACTATTGAGTGGCTTGTTTTTATGGTGGCCCAAAAAAAGTAAAAATCTAAAACAACGATTGACTATCAAATGGAACGCCTCGTTCAAGAGAGTCAATTGGGATTTTCATTCTACACTAGGCTTTTATAGTTTTCTGTTTTTATTGATCATTGCGCTTACAGGACTCACTTGGTCGTTTAAATGGTTCGAAAACAGCCTCTATTATTTAGCCGATGGCATTGCTAAAAAACCATCCATCAAAGTAGCCAATCCTCCAAGAGTAGATACTATAAATGATAAGGCTTTTTACTATGAAAGCATCATAGAAAAAACAAATAAAATTTATCCATACCAAGGAAACGTTCAGATAAGAATGCCAAACGATACGGTTAATAGTATCTTGGTAACCAAAGAAAATACAGAAAAGACAATCCCAAATCAATCCAGTATTGCCTATTTTGACCGATATACAGCTAAAAACATTCAGATAAAACCTTATGAATCTTTTAGCCGGGGGGATAAATTAAGAAGAATAATTTACCCAATACACACGGGAAGCATTTATGGCTTACCCACTAAAATTATTGCTTTTTTAGTATGCCTCTTTGCAGTTACTGCACCAATAACAGGTTTTTTAATTTGGTGGGGACGTAAGAGAAGTAAGTTATAAAAATCCTAAAAGAAGTTATCTTTTAACTTCTTTTAGGATTCACTCTTTATACAAATCTATTTTAAGACTTTTCCTTTACCAAATCCAAAACCAACTCAAATTGTTCTTCTCTGGTCAAATTAGAATTATCTATTTCAATCGCATCTTCCGCTTTCACTAAAGGAGAATTGCTTCGGTGCGTATCAATATAATCGCGTTCTTCTACATTTTGCAATACTTCTTCAAAAGTAACACTGTCCCCTTTTTGAATTAATTCATCATAGCGTCTTTGAGCACGGGTTTGCGCACTGGCTGTCATGTAAATTTTAAGTTCTGCTTCCGGAAAAACCACCGTTCCAATATCTCTGCCATCCATCACGATACCCTTGTCTTTCCCCATTTGCTGCTGTTGTTCGACTAATTTAGAACGTACTTCAGGTAACTCTGCCACCTTACTCACAAAACTGGAAACGGCAATCGTACGGATTTGTTTTTCTACGTTTTCGCCGTTCAGATACATTTCGGCGAAACCCAAATCCGGATTAAATTGAAACTGTAATTGGATATTTGGCAAACTCGCTATTAATGCTTCTTTATCTAAATAATCGGTTTTGATGAAGCCTTTTTGCATCGCAAAAAAAGCAATCGCACGGTACATAGCACCTGTATCCACATATACATAACCTAATGCTTTTGCCAATTGTTTAGCCAAAGTACTTTTTCCCGTAGAGGAAAACCCATCAATTGCAATTGTAATCTTATTATCCAAAATATTTTTTTCTAAGTTGATTGTAAAAAGCAATAAAAGTACATTTTTTTGAGCTTAGCAAACAACATTTTCCTTGATATAATTACCAACAAAAAACGGCTATTGAAATTTTCAATAGCCGTCTTGTACGTTAATCGGTTGTGTTATTTTGTTTTTGTAAAAGGAATCGATCTCCCTTCACCCACAATCATATCAAAACCTGATTTATCTTCTTTAAATTTAAATTTCAATCCCGTACGCTTTGATTCAAACATATTCTCCCCAATAGGCTCTACCATAAAATCCGCATAATCAGGAATATCTACATACAAAAAAGTATTTTTTTCAGAAACCGTAATTTTATAAGGAACTCTCGAATTAGCATAAACTCCTAAATAACCATCGGTTTCAACAGCTTTCTCAACTAATCCTTTTCCAGCAGTCCAGATATTATTTTCTTCATTACTATCTGGAAAAACATGATCAGGATCTAAAGTAATACTTTCGATTTCTTCAGTAGAATTGTGTTTAAAAGTCCACTCAACATTCTTTTGCCAAACTTCCACCGGCAATTTCACGCGATCCACTTTTCCACTTTTGAATTTAATATCCATAATCACCGGCATTGGTAATTGCTCAAAGTTTTCAATCGTAATAAACACACCTTTTGAAGGATCATTTTTTACATATTTAATTGAATTCACACCTTGATCAAATTTCCAATTGTTTTGAAACCAACCTCTCCAGAACCAATTCAAATCTTCTCCGCCCACATTTTCCATAGTTCTGAAAAAATCATCAGGAGTAGGATGTTTAAAAGCCCAACGATTGATATAGGTTCTAAAAGCTAAATCAAAACGTTCTTCTCCCAAAATTTGCTCTCTTAAAATCACTAATCCTGCACTTGGTTTAGAATAACACAATTCTCCAATATGATCCTCTTTCATATTATCCGGAGCCGTCATTATAGGTTCTAATTCCGGATCCGTATAAATTAAACTTGTCTCATGCATATCCTCTTTCGGATCGTTATACTCACCATTATTGAAATCTATATTACTCAAAGAGTTAATAAAAGTGTTCAAACCTTCATCCTGCCATCCAAATAAGCGCTCATTTGTACCTACAATCATAGGAAACCAATTGTGTCCAAATTCGTGATCTGTAACTCCCCACAATCTTTTCCCTTTAGATTTCCAGCTACAAAAAACAATTCCCGGATACTCCATTCCACCTTCATTTCCTGCCACATTAGTCGCTACGGGATAAGAATATTCGAACCATCTTTTAGAATAATTTTCAATAGAATGCTTTACATATTCAGTTGAACGTCCCCAGGCATCATTACCAGCACTTTCTTCCGGATAAACTGAAAGCGCTAAAGATTTCTTTCCACTTGGTAAATTAATTCGGGCACCATCAAAAATAAAAGCAGCAGAAGATGCCCAAGTAATATCGCGAGCATTTGTTAATTTAAAATTCCATGTTTTTGTAGTGCTAACGGGATTTTTAACCGCTAATACTTGTTCCAATGAACGAATCATCACTGTTTTTTCGCTTTCTTTAGCTTCATTGTATTTTTTTAATTCTTCAGCCGAAAAAACATCTTTAGCATTCGTTAATTCTCCCGAACAAACTACAATATGATTAGATGGCGCAGTAATTGAAATTTCATAATCTCCATATTCTAAATAAAACTCAGCTGCTCCTAAATAAGGATGCGTATTCCAACCTCTTACATCATCATACACACACATACGAGGATACCATTGTGCAATAGTGAAAATCTTTCCGTTTTTAGTTTCTAAAACCCCGGTTCTATCCGAACCTTCATTAGGAGAAATATAAGAAAACTCGATTTTGAATTCCACTTTTCCTCCTTTTGATTTTAAATCTTCAGGAAGAAACAACTGCATACGCGTATCGCTTACAATGTATTTTGCCTCAAGGTCTACTTTTTTATTATCAATCTTAGTGATTCTTACCGATTTGATTTTATGACCTCCATCAAAAATTTGCCCCTGACGACCGTTTCTACTTCCAACTACAGGAACCACAGCTTCGCCACGAGAATCTCCACGGAATAAATTTTGATCTAAATTCAGCCACAAAAACGACAATTCATCAGTACTGTTATTGGTATAGGTAATAATGTCAGTTGCTGTAATTTCATTGGTTTTCTCATTCAAAACAGCGGTTAATTTATAATCGGCACGATTTTGCCAATATTCAGCTCCCGGTTGACCACTTGCTGAACGGGTTGCAGTTCCATTTTTAGTATAAAAAAACGGAGCAAAAGCATCGCGATAATTATAATTAGAAACTTGTTTTTGATTAGTAGTTTCCTGAGCTAATAAAAAAGTAGAACTACCTAGTAAAATGGCCATTTGAAAAACAGCACCAAACCTATTTATTTTCATGTTTTTTTCTATTTGTTACAAATTAATAAAAAAAAAGACATACAATTTTTATAATATTTTGCCTTTAATCCAATTTTAAGAAAATATTTAACAATCATTAAAACGATTCCCTTAAATATAATTACTTTAGCGATGCTTTTTTTAAAATCTATCGCTTTGACAACAACAATTTCAAACAGCCAAATCACTGCCAAAATCAATCATAAAGGCGCCGAATTATTTTCGCTACAATCTTCAGCTAATAATAAGGAGTATATTTGGGAAGGTAATCCCGATTTCTGGGGAAAACATTCTCCTATTTTGTTTCCAATTGTAGGTACACTAACAGACAACAGCTATCAAATTGATAACAAAAACTATCAATTACCCCGTCATGGTTTTGCCAGAGATATGATTTTTGAATTGATCGGAAAAACCGAAAATAGTGCAACTTTTTCGATTCAGTCTTCAACCGATACTTTAAAACTTTATCCTTTCGAATTTGAATTACAAATTTGTTATACGCTTGAAGCAAAAAATTTAAGCATCGCTTATACTGTAATCAATAAAACTGCTTCAAAAATGCCTTTCTCGATTGGAGCGCATCCGGCATTTGCTTTGAATGGGAATTTTGAAGACTTCCAACTACAATTCGAAAAAGACGAAACTTTGGAATTTACTTTGTTAGAAGACAATTTGATTTCAGACAAAACTGAAATTTTGGAAAAACAAGATGGTTTGATTCCTCTAAACTATAAACTGTTTGAAAATGACGCTCTGATTTTTAAAAATTTAGAATCGAAAAGCTTAAGTATTTTAAAAAACAAGTCAGCTTTATTAAAAGTTCATTTTCAAGGGTTCCCTCATTTAGGAATTTGGACAGTAAAGAATGCACCTTTTCTTTGTATCGAACCTTGGCATGGTTATTCGGACACCAATGAATCTAACGGAAATCTTTTTGACAAAGAAGGTATTCAAGTCATCGAGGCTAACGAAACTTTTAATTCTAAATTTGTTATTGAAATTGTTTAGTCAAACTTAGGTAAAGATTTGATATACAATTCTTCTACTTTTTTTCTGGCCCAATCGGTTTTTCGTAAAAAAGTCAAACTAGACTTTACACTTGGGTTATGAGAAAAGCATCTAATTGGAATTAATTCGGCTAAAGTGTCAAATCCGTAATAATCAACTAATTTTTCTACTATAACTTTTAAAGTTTTGCCGTGAAGCGGATCATTTGATATTGGTTTTTCCATAAAAACAAAAATAACTCAAATCCATTTAAAAATTGTGGTTTTTTACTAATTGTTTCTACATTTGTAGCTATGCTAAAGACAGTCAACATACTCAATAAAAGAGCTCGATTTGATTACGAAATAATCGAAAAATATACTGCCGGAATAGTCCTTGCAGGTACAGAAATCAAATCTATTCGCTTAGGAAAAGCAAATATTACCGAAAGTTTTTGTGAATTTAATGAAAGTAACGAACTTTTCGCTATCAATACTTATATTGAAGAATATGCTTTTGGGAACCAATTCAATCACAAATCCAGAAGTGAAAGAAAATTGCTTTTGAACAAACGCGAATTAAAAAACCTTGCCCGAAGTGTACAAGCCAAAGGTCTAACCATTATTCCACTGCGATTATTCACTAACGAAAAAGGAATTGCCAAACTGGAAATTGGTCTTTGTAAGGGTAAGAAAAACTACGACAAACGCGAATCTTTGAAAGAACAAGACACCAAACGTGATTTAGACCGAATCAAAAAGTCTTTTTAAAGTTAAGACCAAAATCTTTTGTGACTCTTTAAAACAAAACAATAATCTAACTAGAATTAAATTCTATTAACCCCCAACAAGTTTTATATCATGGAAGAATGTATTTCGGTTTTTGATATGCTTAAAATAGGTATCGGACCATCAAGTTCGCACACCTTGGGACCATGGCGTGCTGCCGAACGATTCTTAAAAGAATTAAGAGATCAAGATATTTTCCATTCTATCACAAAAATAGAAATCAATCTTTACGGCTCACTTTCATTAACTGGAAAAGGACACGCTACTGATTTAGCCATAATGTTAGGCCTTAGCGGACAAGATCCGGAATACATGCCGGTGAAAGATATTGATACTATTATCAAAGCCATTCAAACCGACAAACAAATCAATCTAGGAAACGAATTAGCTATTCCTTTCGATGCTTCTGAATCCATTATTTTCAACAAAGAATTTCTTCCATTTCATGCTAATGGAATGACCTTAACTGCTTTCTGTGCTGACAAACAAGCATACAGTAACACATACTATTCCATAGGAGGTGGATTTGTGGTAAATGAAGAACGTGATGATGCTAAAACAAAATTAGACATCAAATGTGCCTTCCCTTTTCCAATTGACAATGCTGCACAACTCTTGAAATATTGTCAGGAAGAAAATAAAAAGGTATCTGAAATTGTTTATGAGAATGAGAAATCCATGAACACCGAAGAAGACATCCATAAAGGATTGCTTCGCATTTGGAATACCATGCTCGAATGTATGTACACCGGTTGCCATACCGAAGGGATTCTTCCCGGCGGATTACATGTAAGACGTCGTGCTTTCGACATGCACCAAAACCTTATTGGTTTATCAAATTATAATTCTCCTCAAACATGGCTAGAACAAATTCGTTTAACCGAAGTAAAATTTAGACAAATTTTACAATGGGTAAGTTGTTTTGCCTTGGCTGTAAATGAAGTAAATGCTTCATTAGGAAGAGTCGTTACCGCTCCAACTAACGGAAGTGCCGGTGTAATTCCTGCCGTGTTGATGTATTATATGGTAATTGAAAACCATCAGGCAGGCGAAGAGGAAATCAAACAATTTTTATTAGTAGCCAGCGAAATTGGAAGTGTTTTCAAACAAGGCTCTACCATTTCTGCAGCAATGGGAGGCTGTCAGGCTGAAATTGGCGTTTCTTCATCGATGGCTGCTGCAGCACTTTGCGAATTAATGGGCGGAACTCCGGAACAGGTATTAATTGCTGCCGAAATTGCGATGGAACATCACTTAGGATTAACCTGCGACCCAATTGGTGGATTAGTTCAAATTCCTTGTATCGAAAGAAATACAATGGGAGCTATTAAAGCCATTAATGCTGCCGAATTAGCATTGGGCACCGACCCAAAAAACACTAAAGTTCCATTGGACAAAGTAATTAATACGATGTGGGAAACTGCTAAGGATATGAATACCAAATACAAAGAAACCTCAGAAGGTGGATTGGCGATTGCGGTTAACTTAGCCGACTGTTAAAAACATTTTCGCCTTACCACTTTTCTTTAAGTAGCAAGGCGAAATCTTTTATAATTCAACAAGATAATTGTTTTAGTTTTTGTCTTCTAACAAAGGTACAAATCGGAATTCACCCAATTCATGTTTTTCAAATTGGGTTTCGTTTTTACGAATAAGAAGCGTCATAATCTGAACATCTTCTCCCAAAGGAATTACTAATCTTCCTCCTATTTTTAATTGTGCCATCAATGGCTGCGGAATATAAGGCGCTCCGGCAGTTACAATAATACTATCAAAAGGAGCATAAGTTGGTAAACCTTTATAACCATCCCCAAAAGTAAGATGTTTTGGTCTTATTCCTAATTTAGGAAGCAACACAGAGGTTTGTTTAAACAACTCATTTTGCCTTTCGATACTATACACTTTAGCGCCCATCATACACAAAACGGCAGTTTGATAACCCGAACCGGTTCCTATTTCTAATACTTTATGATCTTTCTTTACCTCTAATAATTGCGATTGAAATGCTACAGTATAAGGCTGGGAAATAGTTTGCCCTGCACCTATAGGAAATGCCTTATCCTGATACGCATAATCTTCAAAACTGGAATTCAAAAAAAGGTGTCTTGGAATTTTCTTAATAGCATCAAGCACACGTAAATCAGTAATCCCTTTTTGTTGTAAAGTGCTTACTAATTGATTGCGAAGTCCTTGATGTTTTGCTGTATCTTTCAATGTTTAGGGTTTATTTTTCTGTAAAAATAGGAGTAAAAATTCCAAAAAGCAAAACCCAAAATCCAATTCATTTATACTATTATTTTTAAATTGAATTTCCTACTTTTGTTAAAAATACATTATCATGCTAAAAGTAGGAGTTTTAGGTGCTGGTCATCTAGGTAAAATTCATTTGCGTTTATTACAACAATCTGAAAAATATGAATTAGTAGGTTTTTATGATGAAAATCAAGAGTACGCTCAAAAAATCGCTAAAGAATTTGGATACACCAACTTCCCTACTATTGCCAAATTAATTCACGCTGTAGACGTAATTGATATTGTAACTCCTACCCTTTCACACTACAAATGTGCCAGAACCGCCATCAAATCAGGCAAACACGTTTTTATTGAAAAACCAATTTCGAATACTATTGAAGAAGCAGAAGAAATTATTGCTTTAGCCAATGAATACAATGTAAAAGGACAAGTGGGACACGTAGAACGTTTCAATCCGGCATTCATTGCTACTAAAAATATGATTGAAAACCCAATGTTTATTGAAACGCATCGATTAGCTGAATTCAATCCTCGTGGTACAGATGTTCCCGTCGTTTTGGATTTGATGATTCACGATATTGATGTTATTTTAAGCGTAGTACAATCAAAAGTAAAAAACATCAGTGCCAGCGGAGTTTCAGTAATTAGTGAGACACCTGATATTGCTAATGCCCGAATCGAATTTGAAAATGGTTGTGTAGCCAATCTTACTGCCAGTCGTATTTCTATGAAAAACATGCGCAAAACACGTTTCTTTCAAAAAGATGCTTACATCTCGGTTGACTTCTTAGAAAAGAAATGTGAAGTAGTAAAAATGAAAGACGCTCCTGAAGTTCCGGGAGATTTTGATATGATTTTGCAAAATGCCGAAGGTGTAAAAAAACAAATTTATTTCTCCAATCCGGATGTTCATCAAAACAATGCCATCTTAGACGAATTAGAAACATTCGCCGATGCCATTAATAACAATACAACTCCAATTGTGACATTAGATCAGGCTACTGAAGCTTTAAGAGTAGCACATCAAATTATAGCTTGTTTTAA
>JALRGZ010000239.1 GCA_023253295.1 Flavobacterium sp. | reverse complement strand
TTTTGTTGTATAATTGATACATGAAAAGGAAAAAGCATATGGAAAAACTCACTATACCAGTGCGCCGCCCTGTGTGCCGCACTCCTATCAAACCCAAGCAAGCCCACAAGATTGCTACTCGTTATCAACGTCAACCTAAACATATTCTGATAGATAGAGATGAAAATGGCATACTGGCAACTGAAGTTTTTTCAGAGCAACAAACCTCTGAAGAAGTATTAAAAATTTTAGGTTATAAATAAAAAATAATTAATCAAATTCACATTTAGTAGATATATAATTTCATTATATTTGAACCGTATAGATTCAAAATATGATCAATTTACTAAAGATTTAAATCCCAAAAAATGAGTAAAGGACCTATCAGTCAATTTATTGAAAAACATTATTTACATTTCAATTCGGCAGCATTAGTTGATGCAGCAAAAGCATACGAAGAACAATTAGCCAAAGGTTCTAAAATGTTAGTGAGTATGGCTGGAGCAATGAGTACAGCTGAAATTGGAAAAATATTTGCAGAAGTTATTCGTCAGGATAAAGTTCAGATTATTTCTTGTACTGGTGCCAACCTTGAAGAAGACATCATGAACTTAGTAGCTCACTCTCATTACGAAAGAGTACCTCACTACCGTGATTTAACTCCGCAAGAAGAATGGGATTTATTAGAGCGTGGATTAAACCGTGTAACTGATACTTGTATTCCTGAGCACGAAGCTTTCCGTAGATTACAAAAACACATCTACAAAATCTGGAAAGATGCTGATGATAAAGGAGAACGTTATTTTCCACATGAATTCATGTACAAAATGTTACTTTCCGGAGTATTAGAAGAATATTACGAAATTGACTTAAAGGACAGCTGGATGTATGCTGCTGCTGAGAAAAATTTACCTATTATTGTACCAGGATGGGAAGATAGTACTATGGGTAATATTTTCGCTTCATACGTAATCAAAGGAGAATTAAAAGCTTCAACTATGAAATCAGGTATTGAATACATGACTTTCTTAGCTGATTGGTACACTAAAAATTGTGAGAACGGAATTGGATTCTTCCAAATTGGTGGAGGTATCGCTGGTGATTTCCCTATCTGCGTAGTACCAATGTTATACCAAGATATGGAAATGCATGATGTGCCTTTCTGGAGCTATTTCTGTCAAATTTCAGATTCCACAACTAGTTACGGTTCGTATTCCGGAGCAGTTCCAAATGAAAAAATCACTTGGGGAAAATTAGATATCACTACACCTAAGTTTATTATTGAATCAGATGCTACAATTGTAGCGCCATTAATTTTTGCTTATTTATTAGATTTATAATACCATTTTTATGAGAAGAGTTATTGTTGAGTATGCTAAACTAACTAACGAAATTTTAAACTTATTGGTTGAAAAATTTCCTGATGGATATGACGACGAAGATATCATTCGTTTTAAAAATGCTAAAAACGAATTAGTAGAAGCTGTAGAAGTTCGAACTGAAGACACCATCTACCTAGTAAAAGTGAGTACTAAACTTGCTGATAGAATTGAGAATTTTGACGAAGACGATGATATTGATGACGTAATCGAACCAATTGCACCAATCAAAGGTTTAGATTTGGATGACGACATTAGTGATGACGACGATGACGATGATGATAGAGACAAGCCAGAACTTGACGAAGATGATGAAGATGGTGACGACAAAGACATCGCTGATGAAGACGATGAGGATGATGAAGATTAATTCATAAAAAATAGACAAAAGAAGGAACTCAATAAAGAGTTCCTTTTTTTATCACCCATAATACCATTGATTTTAATATTATCAAATAAATGATTAGTTCGCAAATTCTACTTACCACACTCAAAGAAAATTTTGGATTCGAAAAATTCAGAACCAATCAGGAAGAAATAATTAAGAATATTTTACAAGGCAATGACACCTTAGCCATTATGCCTACAGGTGGTGGAAAATCCATTTGCTTTCAATTACCAGCCTTGTTATTTCCGGGAATTACCATCGTAATTTCGCCATTGATTGCCTTAATGAAAGATCAGGTAGATAGTTTGAGAGCCAACGGAATTAAAGCTTGTTACATCAACAGCACCCAAACTGAATTAGAACAGCAGGAACATATTCAGAATATAATTAACAAGAAAGTTAAACTGGTTTACATTGCTCCGGAGAGTTTGTCTTATCTGGAGAATACTTTTAGCCTAATAGAAATCAGCTTGATTGCTATTGACGAAGCCCATTGTATTTCGTCATGGGGACACGATTTTAGACCGGCTTATACCAATTTAGGTTACTTAAAAAACCGCTTCACTTTCACTCCAATTCTTGCTTTAACTGCAACAGCCGATAAAGCTACTCGTGAAGACATTAGCAACCAACTAAATTTAAAAAATCCAAGCGTTTTTATCGCTTCATTCGATAGAAAAAATCTCAGTTTAGACGTTCGTCCTGCTTTGGACAGAGTTAAACAAATTATCGAATTCATTGAATCAAAAGTTAACGAATCGGGAATTATTTATTGTTTGAGTCGAAAAACAACGGAAGAACTTGCCGAAAAACTAACGAAAGCAGGTATTACAGCAAAAGCTTATCATGCCGGTTTAGAAACAGAACTTCGTTCCATAACACAGGATCAATTTATTAATGACGAATGTCAGGTGGTTTGTGCGACCATCGCTTTTGGAATGGGGATTGACAAATCCAATGTTCGCTGGGTAATTCATTATAATTTACCCAAAAACATCGAAGGCTATTATCAGGAAATTGGTCGTGCGGGTCGCGACGGTTTACCATCCGAAACTATCTTGTTTGAAAGTTATGGTGATTTGATTCAGTTGCAAAAATTTGCATCACAAGGTCAAAATACCGAAATCCAGTTAGCGAAACTCGAAAGAATGAAACAATACGCCGATGCTTTAAGTTGCCGACGTAAAATACTACTTTCTTATTTTGGAGAAATTGTGTCCGAAAATTGTGAGAACTGTGATATTTGCAATAATCCCCCGGATTTTTTTGATGGAACCATTATCGCTCAGAAAGCTTTATCAGCAATTATTCGCCTTAAAGAATCAGAACCCTTAGCTGTGATTATAGATTTTTTAAGAGGTTCCAAAAATGCTTATATCTATGAAAAAGAATATCAAAATCTAAAAACTTACGGAGTTGGCGCTGAAATTTCCTGGCAGGACTGGAATCAATACCTAATTCAATTAATCAATCTGGGGTATTGCGAAATAGCCTTTCACCAGCAGAATAAAATTCGTCTTACGCCACTAGCTAAGAAAGTTTTATTTGAAAATGAAAAAGTACAGCTAAACACTATCAAGAAAACTGCGCCAAAACCAATTGAAACTGAAAACAACAAACCGAAAGTTATCAAAAATTCACTTTTTGAAAGTTTACGAAAATTGCGTTACGAAATTGCAAAAGAAGAAGATGTTCCTGCTTATGTTATTTTTAGTGATGCAGCTTTACGCCAAATGGAAATCAACCGCCCAATGAGTGAAGAAGAACTCATCGCAATTGATGGTGTTGGAAAAACCAAATTAGAAAAATACGGTGATGCCTTCATCAAAAACATTATTGCTTTTCATAAGGATAAAAAAGTAAAAACAAAGAAAGCATCAAGCACTTATAAAGAAACGCTTGCTTTATACCAAGAAGGACTAAGCGTAGAAGCGATAGCCGAAAAGAGAAAATTAGGCATCAGTACTATTATCTCTCATTTGGCTAAATTGTATTCAGATGGAGCTGCAATTGAATTAGAACAATTTATTTCAAATGAAGAAGTTGCTCTAATTTCAGAAGCAGCCATTCAATTAGAAAAACCTACAGCACTGAAACCTTATTTTGATTATTTTGAAGAAAAAATGAGTTACGAAAAAATCCGATTAGGATTAGCCATAATTGAAAAAGAAGAAAATGTAATGTAATTATGATTCGCTCCTTTCCTCCTTTTGTAGATCCCGAAACTGAAATTCTAATCCTTGGCACTATGCCCGGAATTGCTTCATTAGAAAAGCAAGAATATTATGCGCATCCCCGCAATCATTTTTGGAAAATCATTTATACCATTTTTGACCAATTACCGGTTTCTTCCACTTTTGAAGAAAAAATTCAGCTCTTGAGAAATAACAAAATTGGAATTTGGGATGTATTAAAAAATTGTGAGCGAAAAGGAAGTTTGGATATTCACATCAAAAATCATCAAGCGAATGATTTTGAAAGTTTATTGAAAGAATATCCCAAAATCAAAACCATCATCTTTAACGGAAAGGAAAGTCATAAATACTTCCTGAAAAGTTTCGGACAAATAAAAGGCATTACTTATCATGTAATGCCTTCTACCAGTCCTGCTAATACAATGTCTTTTGAAAACAAATTAAAAATTTGGTCTAGTTGTTTTCCATAGTTTGTAAATATTTTTCCTGAAAAACCTTTTGATGGTGTTTTAAATGTCCAATAATAATAAAACCAATAGCGCGAACAGAAAGTTCGTTATTAGAAGCAATTCCAATCCTCTTTAATTGTTCTTCTGAAAAACTTTTAAAAAGTGCCAAAGTTCCCTGACGAACAATTGAAAATTCTGTTAACAAACTTTGCAAATGTCTGTCGTTTGCATTAGTATTCAATGCAAAGGCATTTTCATCAAAGCCTGGTAAAGGAGTTTTATCATTTCTTGAAATTCGCAAAGCACGGTAACTAAAAACGCGTTCCGTATCAATTATATGCTGAATAATTTCTTTGATTGTCCATTTGCCATCGGCATAACGATAATCAAATTTATCCATTGGAATATCCTGAACAAAACGGATAAAATTATGAAGACTTATTTCTAAGTCTTCATATAAATCTTCGTCTCCGGCAGCTTTCACATAAGCAGCATAAGCCAATGAATATTCGTTTTCAGGAACATCAGTACGTTTCATAATTCAATTTTTAAGCAGAATTTCTGCTTGCATTAGTATTACCAAATAAAGAACGCATAACAATTTTTTCGTAAACTTTAATTAGTTTCTCGTCCGGATTTGCTTCTTTATTCAATTCATTTATTCTCAATAAAGCATATTGTTGAATTGTCAATAATGGCAATACAATACGCTCTCTGATTTGAATAGAAGCAATACCGTCAGGATAATTTTCCATCAATTCTTTATGCCCAGCTATTTTCAACAACAAACGCTTAGTTTCTAAGAATTCATCGTAAATGTTTTGCCAAAACTCTCCAAACTCTGGATCGTTTCTCATATAAGCTGTTAATGGAAAGAATGACTTAGCCAATGACATCATACTGTTTTCCAACAATGTTCTAAAGAACATTGAGCGATTGTATAATTCCTGAACTTTTTCCCATTGTCCTGTTTCCTCAAAATGTTTTAAAGCTGAACCTACTCCGTAGAAACCAGGTACATTTTGTTTCAACTGACTCCAAGAACCCACAAATGGAATAGCTCTTAAATCTTTAAAATCTAATTTTTCAGATTTACTTCTTTTAGAAGGTCGGCTACCAATATTAGTTTTTGCATAATATTTCAACGTACTCATTTTCTCTAAGTACGGGATAAACTTATCATGATTTTTGAAGCTCAAATATTTCTCATATCCAAGTTCAGATAAATGCGTCATCACAGCCTTATCGTCATCTGATAATTTATTCAGGTCTTTATTAAATACCTGGTTAGTTACACCGGCACTTAATAAGTTCTCTAAGTTATGACGACAAGAATCCAATGTTCCGAAGTTCGAACTAATAGTTTGTCCCTGAACAGTAACCTGGATTTCTTTGTTTTCAATTTCAGGTCCTAAAGAAGCATAGAATTTATGTGTTTTTCCTCCTCCACGTGCAGGTGGTCCACCACGTCCATCAAAGAAAATTACTTTAATTCCGTATTTTCTTGACATAGCTGTCAGATTTTCTTTAGCTTGATAAATACTCCAGTTAGCCATCAAATAACCACCATCTTTTGTACCATCAGAGAAACCAAGCATAATGGTTTGTTTCATATCTCTGTTTGCCAAATGCTCAGCATAAAC
>JALRGZ010000186.1 GCA_023253295.1 Flavobacterium sp. | reverse complement strand
ACAAAAAAACCACTAACAAATTCTATTCATTAGTGGTTTTTATAAGATTTAATAAGCTATTTTATTACTCATTCAACATTTTCCATAGTTTATCTTTCAACTCAGTTAAACCTAGTTGGGCTACAGAAGAAATAAACAGATAAGGAACATCTTTAAAAGCTTGATCTAATTCTACTTTCAATTCAGCTCTTAATTCATCATCCAGCATATCACATTTGGTGATAATCAAAAGACGTTCTTTGTCCAACATCTCCGGATTGTATTTAGTTAATTCATTAACCAAAATATCATATTCCGCTTTAATATCTGGCGTATCAACAGGCACCATAAAAAGTAAGGTTGAATTTCGCTCGATATGACGCAAGAAGTAATGACCTAAACCTCTACCTTCAGCTGCACCTTCAATAATCCCGGGAATATCTGCAATTACAAAAGATTGAAAATCTCTGTAGGCAACAATTCCTAAATTTGGTTTTAAAGTCGTAAACGGATAATCAGCTATTTTAGGTTTTGCAGAAGTTAAAACAGATAATAAAGTTGATTTTCCAGCATTTGGAAAACCTACTAAACCAACGTCAGCTAAAACTTTTAACTCTAAAATCACATCCATTTCTGTCCCAGGCAATCCAGGTTGAGCGTAACGAGGTGTTTGATTGGTAGAACTTCTAAAATGCCAGTTCCCTAAACCTCCTTTTCCTCCTTTAGCTAAAATTTTACGTTCTCCGTCCTCTGTAATTTCAAATAAAACCTCTCCGGTTTCTTTGTCTTTAACAACCGTTCCTAATGGCACTTCAATAAATTTATCATCTCCATCTGCACCTGTACTTCGGTCTCCTCCACCATCACCACCGTGACCTGCTTTAATATGACGGGCAAATTTTAAATGAAATAAAGTCCAAAGTCCTTTATTTCCCACTATATAAATATGACCTCCACGGCCTCCATCACCACCATCTGGCCCCCCTTTTTCAATAAACTTCTCTCTATGTAAATGCGTAGAACCCTTTCCTCCTTTTCCGGACGAAACAAATATTTTTACGTAATCTACGAAATTCCCTTCTGTCATTTTACTCTATTTTTTTGGAAGATCTAAAAAATACCTGACAACCACTGGCTGCCCTACTTTTAATTTCAAATCTTCTGTCATTTTCTTCTTTTTTAGTTTTCAGTGGTCAGTAGTCAGTTTGTTGCTGAATACTTGCCCCTACTTTTTCAATGCTTTTATTAATACTTTATCGATTTTCACACCATCCATATCGATAATTTCAAACTCAAAATTATGCCAAATCAATTTTTCACCTTGTTTAGGAATACGTGATAATTCGGTCATAATCAACCCACTTACAGTGGTAACTTCATAATCACTTAACAATTCATCTAAATCAAAAGAGGTTAAGAAATCATGTAAGGAATAATGCCCATCCACTAACCAGCTTCCATCTTCCCTTTCTATCAACTTAAAATCATCTTTATAAAAATCAGATGCATTACCTACTAAGGCTTCTAAAATATCATTTAACGTAATCATTCCTTGAAAAATACCATATTCATCAGCTATAATTGCATAATGAACTCCTGTTTTTTTAAATTTTTCCAAGGCATTGTAAGCCGTTGTATGTTCCATCAAATACGGAGCTTCAGTTATCATAGTTTCCAAATTGAAATTATCTTTTTCAATATTGGCAAAAATATTCTTCAAACTCACCACTCCTACAATTTCATCTATATTTTCCTTGTAAACGGGATAAACAGAATGTAATTCCTGAAGCATAAATTCTTTAACCTGATTTTTATCGGCATCCAATGGCAACAACACCACTGATTTTCGATGTGTCATTAAAGAATTGACTTTGCGATCTCCAATATGGAAAACACGTTCCACTATATCTTGTTCAATCTCCTGAACTTCCCCTACTTCGGTTCCTTCTTTAATTATGGCTTTGATTTCTTCTTCCGTTACTTTCCCATCAGCTGTTGGTTTTATTTGAAGAATATTCAATAAAAATTCTGTCGAATGTGTCAATAACCAAATGAAGGGTGCTGTAACAATTGAAACTATTTTCATAGGCATAGCCACTGCCTTTGCAATCGTTTCCGGATAATTTAATCCAATTCTTTTAGGTAATAATTCGCCTAATACCAATGAGAAAAATGTCAAAATAACCACCACAATCCCTACTGCAATGGAATGCGCATAAGGCTTTAAAATTTCAAAACTTAAAACAAAAACCTCAACATCAGCCGTAATTTTGTCACCACTAAAAATACCCGTTAAGATTCCAATAAGCGTGATTCCAATTTGAACCGTTGATAAAAATTTGTTTGGCGAATTGGCTAAATCCAACGCTATTTGTGCACTACTATTTCCTTTTTTTGCTGAATTTTCTAATCTCGATTTTCTAGCCGAAATCAATGCAATCTCAGACATTGAAAAAAGTCCGTTAAGGATAATCAAAAAAAGAATGATTAATAATTCCATTATTTTGTTTTGGTTTAAAACATTTAAAGTTTAAAGTTACTAAAATTACTTTAGCAACTTTAAACTTTAAACAACAAGCAATTTTAATTATAAGCTATCAATAACGCTGCTTAAACGTTCTGTAATTTCAGCAATAGAACCTATTCCGTTTACTGCATGAAATTTATCTTGTCCTTTATAAAAATCAATAAGCGGAGCTGTTTTTTCATTGTATTCCTGATATCTGTAACGAATTTTTTCTTCATCCTGATCATCAGCTCTTCCGGAAGTTTTACCTCTTTCTAACAATCTCGCTACAAGCACCTCATCATCAGCCTCTAAAGCAACCGTAGCTGTAATATTCTCATTTTTAGTAGCCAAAAAAGCATCTAATGCCTGAGCCTGAGCAATTGTTCTTGGAAAACCGTCAAATAAGAAACCAGCAGAATCTGGATTAGCTTCTACTTCACTTTGCAACATTTTAATCGTCACTTCATCAGGAACTAATTCACCATTGTTGATATACGTTTGCGCTAGTTTACCTAATTCTGTTTCATTTTTGATATTAAATCTAAAAATATCACCTGTTGAAAGATGAGTTAAATTATATTTTTCTTTTAAAAACTCAGCCTGAGTTCCTTTTCCAGCTCCTGGTTTCCCAAATAAAACAATGTTAGTCATTTTTTAATCTTTTAGTTTTTTAATCTTTTAGTTGATATACTTCTGGCAAATTTCGTCCTAAACCATCATAGTCTAAACCAAAACCTACTATAAATTTGTTGGGAATCTGCATCCCTATATAATCAATTTTAACATCCTTTTTATAAGCTTCGGGCTTTAAAAAAAGAGTCGCAATTTTAAAATGCTTCGGATTTTGTTGTTTGAACAAAGCTTTCAATTCTACAATAGTGTGTCCTGTATCAATAATATCTTCAATTACTACTACTGTGCGCCCTGTTAAATCCTGATTCAACCCTATTAATTGTTTCACCTCATTAGTAGAACTCATCCCTTCATAAGAAGCCATTTTTACAAAACTCACTTCACATGGCTTAGAATATTTTTTTACAAAATCAGAAACCACCATAAATGAACCATTCAAAACTCCAACAAATACAGGAATTTCATCAGCAAAATCGTCCTCAATTTGATCCACCATTTTCTTTATGGCAAAGTCAATTTCTTCGGCAGAAATAAATGGCACAAATTCTTTATCGTGAAGCTGAATCATTATTTTTATTTTTTAAAATAATGGGCAAAGATAGGGATTTCAAATTTGTGTTTCGCAATTGATTCTTAATTTGTATTTTTAAAGTCTATACTTACAAATTCATGAGCGAATTAAACAGCATTATAGCACAAACCACAGGGTATAAAAACAGCAGGCAAGCGACAGCTAATTTCATACTATCAAGACCTGATGTGATGGATGATTTTATGCTAATTTGTTTCGACAATAATAATCCCGATCACTACAAGGCCTGTTGGGCGATGGAATTAATAGCTCTTGAAAATCTAAACCTGCTTCAAAACTATCTCCTGCTAATTTGTTCCAAAAGCAAAACACTGAGTAATGAAAGTGCCATTCGACCGCTATCAAAAGTGATTTTTTTGCTACTCGAAGCACATTACAAAACAGCAAAAACAGAAATTCATTTTACCGAAATTCAACTTCAGGAACTGATTGAAATCAATTTTGACTGGCTCATTACCGAGACTAAAGTTGCCTCAAAAGTATACAGCATGCGTTGCTTATACCTTTTAGGAAAAGAATTCGATTGGATTACACCCGAATTACAAAGCATCCTAACTAAGGATTTCAGCAATCATACGGCAGCTTATAAAGCAGTTTCAAAGCATATTTTGAAGAAAATAAAATAGCATTTTTCAAATCCATCATTAAAAAGTATCTTTGCGCCATTAAACTTTCGACACAATGAATTATTTTTCTTCTGATTTTAAATTAGGAATTCTAGGAGGCGGACAATTAGGAAAAATGCTCTTATTCGACACTAGAAAATTTGACATACAAACTTACGTATTGGATCCAAGCAATGAAGCACCTTGCCGAATAGCTTGTAACCATTTTTTCCAAGGTGACTTAATGGATTTTGACACCGTTTATGAATTTGGAAAAAAAGTAGATGTCTTGACTTTCGAAATCGAATTGGTGAACCTAGAAGCTTTAGAAAAATTAGAGAGCGAAGGTTTAAAAGTATATCCTTCTCCAAAAACATTGAGAAGTATTCAAAACAAAGGAAGACAGAAAGATTTTTATGCTCAAAATAATATTCCAACTGCTCCTTACAAACGTTTTAACGATTTAGAAAATCTAAAATCAGAAATCGTTAATCAACAATCAACAATCCAATTGCCATTCGTTTGGAAATGTACTGAAAGGCGATATGAGTTTGGTAGGTCCCAGACCACTCCTTTTTAAATACATACCTCTATATAATGTTGAGCAATTAAAACGACATGACGTACGTCCTGGTATTACCGGGTGGGCACAGGTGAATGG
>JALRGZ010000034.1 GCA_023253295.1 Flavobacterium sp. | reverse complement strand
ATCATGGCACAAATACAGGAAATTCACTCTCCAAAATCGGAAGAATTAATTAATAAAGAAAATAATTATGGAGCTCATAATTACCATCCTTTACCAGTAGTTTTGGAAAAAGGAGAAGGTGTATTTGTGTGGGATGTAGATGGAAAAAAATATTACGATTTTTTATCGGCTTACTCAGCGGTTAATCAAGGACATTGTCATCCTAAAATTGTTGGAGCAATGGTGGAACAGGCACAAAAGTTAACTTTGACTTCCAGAGCGTTTTACAATGATAAACTGGGGGTGTACGAAGAATATGTAACCCGTTATTTTGGTTTTGATAAAGTTTTGCCAATGAATACGGGAGCTGAAGCTGTAGAAACCGCTTTGAAATTATGTAGAAAATGGGCTTATGAAGTAAAGAAAATTCATGAGGATCAAGCGCAAATTATTGTTTGCGAAAACAATTTCCACGGAAGAACTACTACTATTATTTCATTTTCTAATGACGAAACTGCCCGCAAGAGTTTTGGCCCTTTTACCGAAGGTTTTATAAAAATAGAATATGATAATCTGGATGCTTTAGAAAAAGTATTAGAGTCATCTAAAAATATCGCAGGATTTTTAGTAGAACCTATTCAGGGCGAAGCAGGAGTGTATGTTCCTGGTGAAGGTTATTTGGCGAAAGCCAAAGCATTATGCGAAAAATACAATGTGTTATTTATTGCCGATGAGGTGCAAACCGGAATTGCACGTACCGGAAAATTATTAGCTGTTCATCATGAAAATATCCAACCGGATATTCTTATTTTAGGAAAAGCTCTTTCAGGAGGTGTTTATCCGGTTTCGGCGGTATTGGCTAATAATGCGATTATGAATGTCATCAAGCCAGGACAACACGGTTCTACTTTTGGTGGAAATCCAGTTGCTGCCGCTGTAGCTATTGCTGCTTTAGATGTTATAAGAGAGGAGAAATTAGCTGAAAATGCAGAGCATTTAGGTGTAATTTTAAGAAATGGATTAAACGAAATTGCAACCAAAAATCCTTTGGTTAAATTAGTAAGAGGGAAAGGATTGTTGAATGCTATAGTGATTGATTGTGACGAAGAATCGGATTTGGCATGGAATATTTGTTTGAAATTTAGAGATTATGGTTTATTGGCTAAGCCTACTCATGGAAACAAAATTCGTTTAGCACCACCATTAGTGATTACTGAAAGTCAAATTCAGGACTGTCTTTCTATTATCGAAAAAGCATTGAATGATTTTAAATAAAATCGTATGGATCGGGTAGTTAAATTAATCAAGAATCGTTCGGATATTGGTGGAGGAACTCGTGGCTCTGATATAGGAGTAGATGCTTTAGAAATTGCGGCAATTAATCGCGGAAGTGACTATTTTAATCAATTTACTTTTGTAGATGTAAAAACACATAATGAAACTATTTATGATAAGAACCGAAATACATTTGCTAAACGAATTGAATTTGTTTTAGAACAATGCACCCGTGTTTCTTATACTATAAAGCGTACTTTAGAGGCTAATTTTTTGCCGATTGTTTTATCAGGTGATCATTCGTCCGCATTAGGTACAATAAGTGGAATTAAGGCAATGTATCCTGATAAAACCTTGGGAGTTGTTTGGATTGACGCTCATGCCGATTTACATTCGCCTTATACCTCTCCTTCAGGAAATATTCACGGGATGCCTCTTGGAGCTGCTTTGGGATTTGATAATTTGGAATGTCAAATTAATGAAGTAATTCCTGAAACCCAACAGCATTGGGAGGAAATGAAAAACATTGGTGTAGAAGGACCTAAATTAGAGCACGAACATTTGGTTTATTTTGGTGTTCGTGATACCGAAGAAGCCGAAGATCATCAAATAGCCGAATTAGGGATTAAGAATTTTCGTGTTGAGGAAGTACGTTACAAAGGTTTAGAAAGTTGTGTAGAAAGAGTTTTGTCACAATTAATTCATTGTGATATGATTTATATTTCATTTGATGTTGATGTATTGGATTGTGATTTAGTTTCCAATGGAACTGGAACTCCTGTTTCTAAAGGTTTTGATCAATATGAGATTATTGCTATAATCAATCAGCTTATTGCTTCTGGTAAAGTGGTTTGTGTTGAAATTTGCGAAATCAATCCGTTACTGGATACCAAAGGAAATAAAATGGCTGAAGCTGCTTTTGATATTTTAGAACAGATTACATCATCTTTAATTTTACCTATGGAATAGGATTTTGATTATCATAGTTGTTTTTAGCTCTAAAGAATATTTCTATTTCTGTTCAAGCTCTTTTAGGAATTTATAACAAAAAGCAAATATTTATTTGCTTTTTCGCATTTTATAGAATTTTAATTCTTTTTATTGTATTTCGTTCCTTAAAATGTTTAATTTTTAACAGTATTAAACTAAATTACTTATATTTGCATAAGTATTTATACGTAGTTTTGAAAAAAATATTTGATATGATATCGGTAACCGAAGCTTTAAATATAATTGCAGAAAACAGTTGTAAAATGCCTGTTGTAAAAATCAAAGTGAGTAAATCACTGGGATATGTTTTGGCAGAAGCTATTTATTCACCGATTCATATGCCTCCTTTTCGTCAGTCGGCGATGGATGGTTACGCATTTACACATAGTGATTTAACACAGCTTAAAGTGGTGTCAACTTCACAAGCGGGGGATTTTTCAGATGAAACAATTGAGAAAAATGAGGCCGTACGTATTTTTACAGGAGCTTATGTTCCAGATGAAACGGATACTGTTGTTATGCAGGAACATACAAGAGTTACTGATAATTGGCTTCAAATTGATAAAATGCCGTCCGCCAAAGCGAATGTGAGAGAGAAAGGTGAGCAAATTAAGAAAGGCGAATTGGTTTTGGCAGAAAACACGATTATTACCCCAGCGGCTATTGGTTATTTGGCTTGTTTGGGAATTACAAAAATTAAAGTATACGAAAAGCCTAAGGTGGCTATTTTAGTTACTGGAAACGAATTAGTTGCTCCCGGAAAGAAATTACCAAAAGGTAAAATATATGAAAGTAATTCAGTAATGCTGGAGGCGGCTTTGAAAACAATTGGAATTAAAAAAACAATGACCTTTAAAGTGAAAGACAGTTTGAAAAAGACAAAAATTGTCATCGAAAGTTGTCTGGCTAATTATGATGTAGTTTTGATTTCAGGTGGAATTTCGGTCGGAGATTATGATTATGTAAGAGAGGCTTTATTGAAGAATGGTGTGGAGGAGTTGTTTTATAAAATCAATCAAAAACCTGGGAAGCCTTTGTTTTTTGGCAGAAAAGAAGAAAAAATAGTTTTTGCTTTACCGGGAAATCCGGCGTCATCACTGACTTGTTTTTATGTGTATGCTTTACCTGCATTGAAAAAAAGAATGGGATTTGAAAAGATACATTTGGCTGAAACGAAAAGAAAAATAAATAGAGCTTTTACCAACACAACCGGAAAGACCTTGTTTTTGAAAGCATTGTATGATGATGAAAAGGTAACAATTTTAGAAAGCCAAAGTTCGGCAATGCTAAATACTTTTTCGATTGCCAATGGATTAATTGTGGTTCCGGAAAATGTGACCACTATTGAAGAAAATGAAGAAGTAAAAGTTTTACCTTTTAGTTAATAACAATGGAAAAAGTATCAGTATCAATTCTATGTGGAGGCAAAAGCAGCCGAATGCAGTCGGAAAAAGGATTGGTGCTTTTTCAGGGAAAGCCATTTATTGAACATATCATTGAGGCAGTATTGCCAATAAGTGATTCCGTTCAATTAGTGACCAATACAGTAGATTATGATTATTTGCCGTATCAGAAAATAAAAGATATTGAATTAGATAAAGGACCTATTGGCGGAATTTATTCAGCTTTGGTTCATTCGGATTCAGAAATTAATTTAATAGTAAGTTGTGATATTCCTTTGATTTCAACAGCATTATTATCGGAATTGATAATGAAGCATCAGACAGAATATGAGGTTTCTGTTTTTTCAGAGGCGAATAAAATTCATCCTTTGATTGGGATTTATTCGAAAAAAATAATTCCAATTTTAAAGAAGGCAATTGAAGAAAATGATTTAAAAATGATGCGCTTATTAGATAAGCTGCAACATCAAATAATAAAAGTTGAGGACGAAAGAAGTCAACAATTTAAAAATGTGAATTCGCAAGCCGAATTACAGGAATTGAATACCAATTTAATCGGAGAATTATGAAAAAGGCAAACACACCAAGGTTGACAATTGTAGGAGCAGGTCCCGGCGATGTGGAATTGATTACCATAAAAGCCATCAAAGCTATTGGAGACGCAG
>JALRGZ010000017.1 GCA_023253295.1 Flavobacterium sp. | reverse complement strand
CATTCCTTACGGCAGTTGAAAAAAAGTCGATTTGCTGCTTTATTTTCAGTCCCAGAATTAAAATTATTATTGACTAATAAATAAATTTTGTAAGCTAAATCAGCTATATTTACACTACAATCAACAAAAAAAAGATTGTTCGGAAGTTTTTAGACGAACTGTCGTTACAAGCTATTTGCTCGTTTAGTGAAAATAGAAACAGTAATTTTCATTGGAATTTGGATTCTTTTGTTGCCTGAAAAAAAAATTTCCATAAATTCGTTTTTTAAGAAATAATCCCGAAAACAAATCGAAAATGATACAAGAAGAAGAAGAATTTAAAAGAACCATTGGCGTATTTGGTCTATCGGCGAATATTATGAATGTCATTATTGGCGCCGGAATCTTTGCTCTTCCTGCTATTGTTGCTTCTTCTATGGGAGCTTCAAGTATCATTGCCTACTTTTTTTGCGGACTTTTAATGGCGCTTATCATGCTTTGTTTTGCCGAAGCTTCGAGCAAAGTAACCCAAACTGGTGGAGTATATTCCTATATTGAAACGGCTTTTGGTCCCTATGCAGGTTTTCTGGCAGGTATTTTTACCGTAACAGGAACCTTACTTGCCGATGCTGCGGTTTCTAATGCTTTGATTAATGTTTTAGGCTCTACTCATCCTGTTTTCGAATTGGCCTGGATGCGAATTTTATCCTTATTGATTGTTTTCGGAGGTTTGGCTTATATCAATGTTATCGGAGTAAAGCAAGGTATAGGATTGGTTAAAATCAACACTGTTGCTAAGTTAATTCCGCTATTGTTACTAGTTATTTTTGGCTGGCAGGCGGTTTCGGCAGATAATTTGGTAATTGAAAGTTTACCGGGAATTCAAGAATTAGGCAAAACTTCTCTTATTTTGTTTTTTGCTTTTCAAGGTTGCGAATCGGGAATTGTGGTTTCAGGTGAAGTTATTAATCCCAAACGTACCATTCCAAAAGCCATTTTCATCAGTATCACTGCCATTGTTATTCTTTATATGCTTATTCAAACAGTAGCTCAAGGTGTTCTCGGAGCCGAATTACCACAACATACCGCTACTCCACTGGCTGCTACTGCTGATGTTATTTTTGGGCCAATTGGATTTGTGATTTTAACTACGGGTGCTGCCATTTCTATGTTTGGTTTCCTGAGTGGCGATATTTTAAACAATCCCAGAACCCTATATGCATTGGCTCGTGACCGAGTTATTCCTATCAAAGCGCTGGCTAAAATTCACCCATCATTTGTAACTCCTTACTTTTCAATTATTTTATATGCTTTGCTTGGTTTTTTAATTGCTGCGACGGGAAGTTTTGAAAGCTTAGTGGTAATTGCCAGTAGTTCTATTTTGATGGTTTATTTGGGGGTGGTATTAGCTGTTATCAAATTGCGTTACAGCCACAAATCTAAAGACGGTGAATTCACTATTCCCGGTGGCTTAACCGTACCATTTATTTCCATAGCTATTATTTTATATTTTTTATCTAATTTGACTCAAAACGAAATCATTGGAACTGTAATTTCTATTGTGGTTTTATCTGCTATTTATGCATTGATTCGTTTTTCAAGAGCAAAAAAATAATTTTTTTTTATTTTTTATAAACAGCTATTAAAGTATCCTGCCTGTAATACAGGACATCTATTTCCTATTTAATTTCTTATCTTCGTTATCCACAAAATTGTAGTCTTTACCAAAGATTTAGAGACTAAGATATTCTTTTTGTGATGATAGCAAGTACATTAACCATTATAACAAAAAATGAAAAAAATCTGTTTATTCCTTATTGCTTTACTGGCAGTTACTCCAAAGTCTTTTTCACAAAAAAACAATAAAGATCTTTTTCCTGATGGATCACTAATACCCGAATGGTTTCATGATTATTCAAAAATCAACCCCACTAATCTAGGGAAATTCTTCTCCATTACAGATTATGGTACCTTAAACGATAGTACCATTGTTCAAACAGCTGCCATTCAAAAAACTATTGATGAAGCGTATCGTAATGGTGGCGGTGTGGTTGTAATTCCAAAAGGAACTTTTATGAGTGGGGCTTTATTCTTTAGAACCAACACACACCTACATCTAACTGAAGGAGCAGTTTTAAAAGGTTCTGATAACATTAACGATTATCCATTTATGCCTTCCCGTATTGAAGGACAAAGTATTGAATATTTTTCTGCTCTAGTAAATGCTTTTGGAATTAATGGTTTTACAATTACCGGAAAAGGGACTATTGACGGAAACGGATTGAAATATTGGGAAGCTTTTTGGCAAAGAAGAAAAGAAAATCCTAACTGTACCAACCTTGAAGTTTCAAGACCACGTTTAGTATTCATTTGGAAATGTGATAACGTTCAGCTTCAGGATGTAAAATTGCACAATTCAGGTTTTTGGACCAGTCATTACTATCAATGTAATAATGTAAAAGTTCTTGATTTACACATTACTTCACCTCACGCACCTGTAAAAGCACCAAGCACAGACGCTATTGATATTGATGTGTGTACTAACATGCTTATCAAAGGTTGTTATATGGCTGTTAACGATGATGCGATTGCTTTAAAAGGAGGAAAAGGTCCTTGGGCAGATACAAATGCCAGTAACGGAGGAAACGAAAATATCATTATAGAGGACTGTGATTTTGGTTTCTGCCATGGAGCATTAACTTCCGGTAGTGAAGCCATTCACAACAAAAATATTTTAGTCCGTAATTGTACTGTTGATAACGCCATTAGACTTTTATGGTTAAAAATGCGTCCTGATACTCCTCAAAAATACCAATACATTACTGTAGAAAATATTACAGGTTATGCTAAAAGTATGATTTATGTAAAACCTTGGACTCAATTTTTTGACTTAAAAGGCCGAAAAGATGTTCCTCTATCCTATTGCGATAATATTACAATGAAAAATATTAATATTAAATGCGATATTTTCTATGATATGGCAATCACCGAATACGATAAACTGAGCAACTTTACTTTTGAAAATTTAAAAATAGAAGCTAAGAATGATGCTATAGACAAGAGTATCATTACAGATTTGAAACTTAAAAACGTAGTAGTGAACAACAAAACCATCAAATAATTTTTAAATTAGCATCTCTAATTTGCAAAGGGTATAATATGTTCGGCATTATACCCTTTAAAGTTTAAGGCCCTTTTCAGGATGAAAATACTTCTCTATTTTTTATAATTTATTGGACTATTAAGTATTTCTATATTGCATCCGAAATTGTTTTATTACTTTTGCAGTTCCTAAATTTTAGAACTATGTCAACAGCAAAAAAAGACTATAAAAAAATTACAACAAAGTCATTAATTGATATGAAAGCACAAGGAGAAAAAATCTCCATGTTGACGGCATACGATTATACAATGGCTAAAATTGTGGATTCAGCTGGAATCGATGTGATACTTGTGGGAGATTCAGCTTCTAATGTAATGGCAGGTCATGAAACAACTTTACCTATTACCTTAGATCAAATGATTTACCATGCTTCTTCCGTTGTGAGAGGTACTGACAGAGCTTTGATTGTTGTGGATTTACCATTTGGCAGCTACCAATCGGATTCAAAAGAAGCCTTGCGTTCTGCTATCAGAATCATGAAAGAAAGTGGTGCTCATGCCGTAAAATTAGAAGGTGGAAAAGAAATAAAAGATTCTATCAAAAAGATATTGAATGCCGGAATTCCAGTAATGGGACATTTAGGACTTACCCCTCAGTCTATCTATAAATTTGGTACGTATACCGTAAGAGCCAAAGAAGAGGAAGAAGCACTAAAGTTAATTGAAGATGCTAAATTGTTAGAAAAACTAGGTTGTTTCGCTTTAGTTTTAGAAAAAATACCTGCTAAATTAGCCCAACAAATTGCCGAAAGTATTTCAATTCCTGTTATTGGTATTGGTGCTGGTTCAGGAGTTGACGGACAAGTATTGGTTATTCACGATATGCTGGGGATGAATAATGAATTCAGTCCTAGATTCTTAAGACGTTATATGAATCTTTACGAAGGAATGACTAATGCTGTTAGTCAATATGTTGAAGATGTAAAATCAAAAGACTTCCCGAACGAAAAAGAACAATATTAACTTTTTCTTAAACTCTATATAAAGTAGTAGTTCTTAGGTAAATCTATATTTACCAAAAAAAAGAAATGCTCGAAATACCTCATACCTTTATTGTTATTCCTTGTTATAATGAAGAAAAAGCTATTTCGAGCATTGAATATTCTCGATTTTTAGAACAACATTCCGAAGCTTCTATTTGCTTTGTAAATGACGGATCAACTGATCAAACATTTCAAGTTTTAAAAAATCTCCAACAGCAATTTCCCAGACAGATTGAGCTGCTTTCCTTATCCAAGAACAGCGGTAAAGCCGAAGCTGTTAGACAAGGCGTTTTATATTGCATTACTCATTTTAAATTCAACTACATCGGTTATCTGGATGCCGACTTAGCCACTACCTTGGAAGAGTTTATGGCGGTTAAAAACAATCTGGAAAATGATATTGTTTTTTGTTTTGGTTCCCGAATCAGAAAAATAGGTTCTACCATCAGTCGTGAAAACAGTCGTTTTCTAATTGGACGTATCATTGCTACATTTATTTCCAATATTCTGGATTTAAAAGTATATGACACCCAATGCGGTTGTAAGGTTTTCACCAAAGACATGTCTCGAATATTATTCCAAAAGGAATTCATTTCTAAATGGCTTTTTGATGTAGAATTATTTTTTAGAATGATTAAACATTTTGGCAAAGAATCGGCTTTGGATAAAATGAATGAAATTCCGCTGAAATCCTGGATTGAGAAAGGAAATTCAAAAGTAAAACCAACTTATTTTTTCAAACTTTGGCTTGATTTATACATCATAAAAAAAGAATACACAGAAAAAACAGCCCGATACCAATCCTTTGACAGGAAAATTCAAACACACTCCTTTGAATAAATATTTAAACTCCTTTAGATTATTAGACTTAATTTATTCGATTAAAATTACTTAATAATCCTTTTTTAGTTGTCTTTATATCATTGTTACTAGAAAATAACAATTTTAAACTGTTATTTTTGTACTCAAATAAAGCAATTAATGAAAGTACTTTCAAACAAAAATAATCTTCAGGTTTTACACGAAGACAATCATATTATTATAGTCAACAAAAGAGTTGGTGATATTGTACAAGGTGATAAAACGGGAGACAAACCACTAAGCGAAGTTGTAAAAGAATATATTAAGGATAAATACAACAAACCAGGCGAAGTTTTTCTGGGCGTAGTACATCGATTGGATCGACCTACAACCGGAATTGTGGTTTTTGCCCGTACTTCTAAAGCATTAAGCCGATTAAATGATTTATTTAAAAATCGCGAAACTCAAAAAACCTATTGGGCAATTGTAAAAAATAAGCCCTCTCAAACAGAAGCTAAACTAGTTCATTATCTTAAAAGAAATGAAAAAAACAACACCTCTAAAGCTCATTTAAAAGAAGTTCCCGATAGTAAAATAGCTAGTTTAGATTATAAATTCATTAAGGAACTCAACAATTATACAGCTTTAGAAATCAATTTACATACCGGAAGACATCACCAAATTAGAGCGCAACTGGCTGCCATAGGTTCTCCTATAAAAGGCGATTTAAAATATGGATTTGACAGAAGCAATCCTGATGGAGGCATTCATTTGCATGCCCGAAAATTAGTTTTTGTACATCCTGTATCTAAAGAAACGCTTACTATTATCGCCCCTACTCCGGACGATGTTATTTGGAATGCCGTATAAATATTGAAACACATTAACTAAAAAGACTAATCTTACTTCAATTTTACACTAAAAACATTCATACAAAATTAACTATGAAATCAAATAGAGAACGAATTAAAGAATTAAAAACCAATGGGTATAAAATAAGTTTTGAGAATGTTATTAATATCGCATTTGATAATTATAAGAAAATTGTAATCTATGCCGGTTTGTTATTTTTAGTTTGCACAATATTATTTGGAATGTTTGCTTTTTTAACCATAGCATTAACTTATGGAATTGACAATTTTCAAGAATTAATTAAACCTGAAAACTTAGAACCTAAAAATTTATCCGATGAATTTCTAATGATTTACCTTGGAAGTGTTACCCTGTTTGGTTGTATAGTAAGCCCTTTTTTGGCTGGATTTATCAAAATGGCTCGATATGCCGATATTGACGAAGAATTTCATGTTTCTACAGCATTTGAATATTATAAATTCTACTATTTCAAAGAACTTTTCCTGGCTACATTAGTAATTTCTATTCTAAATATGGGAATTTCATCAGCTTTAGACTCACTAGGCATCCCAATGTTAGGTTTCATAGGTTCATTAACCGTTACATTATTGAGTATTTTAACAACACCTTTAATTATTTTTAGTGATTTTAAAGCTATCGAAGCCATAACTACTAGTTTTAGTCTGACTTTAAAGCAACCTCTTATACTTTTAGCTCTCATAGCCGTTGCTTATTTATTTTGCTTAACAGGCTTTTTTATGTTCTTTATTGGGTTATTTTTTACTTTACCGTTTTTATATTCGATGTATTATGCTATTTACAAATCAATAGTTGATTTTCAATAACTAACCTAAAAAACATTTTTAAAAAACATATTGCATTTTTTTACTAAAGCTTGCTTTTTTTTCTTTTAAATATTGTTATTTTTAACAAATTTACTTAATACTTGTTTTTAAATAAATTTCAGATTTTAATTATAAAAATATGATACCACAGCATTGCTTTGTATTAAAAATGTTTATAAATACTGTTACTGCTGGTTCAAATGTTTTTTTCTCCTTTAATATGTTTGATATTATGGATCAATTGCCAATCGATAAAAATCTTTATCGAACAATTATTCCATTTATCTTTTTGATGATTTTTTTGCTAATCTATAAATTCCATAAAATCAAATACACCATTGGTAATAAGTTTATTAAAAATTTTAATACCAGACATACTGAAAACAAAGAATGCCAACTCCATTTCTTATTCTTAGGAATCATTCTTTTTATATTAGAATGTACTTTTGAATACTTCAAATTGAGGCCTAAAAGTATGTTTGTTACGAATATAAGTATTTCTTTTTTCTTGATTTTTATTGCTTACATTAGTACAAAATCAAATTTTATATTTCGAAATATTAAAAAGATATTTCAAATTATTTTTTGTTTAGCCTTTCTTAGTATATGCAGAAACATAGTAAAATTAGAGGATGACAATATTCCATTTCTAAGCTTTTTATTGTTTATCTATTTTTCATATTCCACACTAAAACCCTCCTTGTTTTATTGGTTATTTATTTTATTTGCTTTCAGCTTCCTTATTGGAATTTCATTATTAAAATTAGCTCCTGTTGACAGAATTACTGTAATTTTCAATTACACCTTAATCGTTGTTTTCATCAATTACATTCGTCATATGTCTATTGAAGACTTAAACGACAAGCTTCTATTTTACAATCAAATCATCCATAAAGGGAACTCCTTGGTTATGGCCAAAGACCAAAACAATAAAATTGTTTTTTGTAGTGATAGCGTAGAATCTATTTTAGGCTATTCTACCGATGAAATATTAGGCTATGGTTATTATGGTTTGACCGAAGATCCAGACAAAATTTCAAAAGAACCTTTTGAAAATCAAATAAATGATAGTGTTTTTGTTCGAAAATTGAGATGTAAAAATGGAGAAATCAAATACATTCAGTGGAAAAACAAACAATTCTCGAACAAACTAATTATTGGAATCGGTCAAGATATCACCAATGAAATTCAAATTCAAAATCAATACAAAAACCTAGTTCAAAACGCTCAGGATTTCATTTATCAATTAGACTTGAATGGAAATATTGTTTTTGTAAACAACTACACTTTAAAAACTCTAGGTTATACAGAAAGTGAAATACTAAATCAGCATTATTCTAAATTTTTACGAAGAGATTATTTCTCTATTCTTGAATCATTTTATAACAAAAAAGAAGAAACTGATATTGACTTCCCTACTCTTGAAATTCCTATTTTAAAGAAAAATGGCGAAACAATATGGATTGCTCAAAAAGTAATGATTAGTCATAATGATTTAGGAAAAATTAAAGGCTATTCAAGTATTGCCAGAGATATTACTTTTGTAAAAAACATTGACATTGAAAAGCAAAAAAGAGATGAAAAAAATAAAAAATACACTGAAAGTCTAAAAAACTTTACAGCAAAAAGCTATTCTACTGAAGAAACTTTAGATACAAAACTAAAATCTATCCTTGAAAATACCACTAAAACAATCAACGCTAATAAAGCTAGTTATTGGGAATATTTAGGTAATAAAATCGTATGTATTCAATCTTATGATGATAAAAGTAGATCATTTTCAAATGGATCAATTTTAACTAAAGATAAATACCCTAATTTCTTTTTATCCTTAGAAAGTAAAACACCTATCGTAGCTTCAAATATCAAAAACAATCCTATAACTCGAGAACTATATCTCGATAAAAATAACAACAACACTCTTTCAGTTATTAAAACCCCAGTTTTTATTAACGGTGAACTCGTTGGTGTGGTAAGTATTGAATCGAGCCAGGAAACTAAACAATGGGATAATGAAGATATTAATTTCTCAAGAACAATTGCAGATAGTATTGCTATTGCTTTTGAATCTAAAAAAAGACTTGAAGTAGAACAAAAACTAACCTACAAGAGTGATTTGCTTTCAGCAATGAACTTATGTACCGAACGTTTCTTAAATGTTAAAAACATTGATAAAGTATTTGCTGACGTATTGATCATTATTGGAAAAGCAACCAAATCCTATCGCAGTTTTTACTACCAAAATAATCCAAACGAGAATACTATTAGCCAAAAATACCGTTGGACAAAGGGTCATAATCAATTAACACCATCAACTGAAGGATTCCAAAACTTATCTTATTCATTTTTTGAAGAAACATTACAACCTTTATTAAATAATAAAATTTACCGTAATGTGATCTCTAATGTAAAAAATATAAGCTTACAGCAAAAATTAAAACAATTAGAGGTGGTCTCGGTAATCCTGCTTCCCATTTTTGTTAAAAACAAATTTTATGGTTTTATTGGGTTAAATGACTTAGATGAAACCCGTATTTGGGCTGATGACGAAGTACAAATTTTGCAAACACTAACCATGAATATTGGCTCTTCAATTGAAAGAATTGAAAATGAAATTGCCATTCATGAAAGTGAAGAGAAGTTTAGGTTATTGGCTAATAATATCCCCGGAACTGTATATCTTTCTGAAAATGACGCTGATTACACCAAAATATACCTGAACGATGAAATAGAAAAACTTACTGGCTACCCTAAAGAAGATTTCCTTGAAAAAAGAATTATCTTCAAAGATTTAATTCATCCTGAGGATTTAGAAAAAACACTTACCAAATCGACTCAAAAGCTAGCTAAATTAGAACCTTTTCACCTCACTTATCGTATTTTTAATAAAAAAGGTGAAATTGTTTGGATTGATGAATTTGTTGATACCGTAGTCAAAAATGGTGAAATCAAATACATTGAAGGAATTATGCTCGACATTAGTAAACGTAAAGATGTTGAGAAAGCCATAAAAGCTAAAGAATACGCAGAAACTGCTAACAGAGCTAAATCGGAATTTTTAGCCAATATGAGCCATGAAATCAGAACACCTCTTAATGGAATTATTGGTTTTACCGATTTATTGATGAAAACCAAACTGGATCGTATTCAGGAAAAACATATGATCACAGTTAACCAATCTGCTCATACTTTATTAGAAATTGTAAATGATATTTTAGATTTTTCAAAAATTGAGGCAGGAAAACTGGAGCTACATATTGAAAAGCATGAAATTAAAGAATTGATGCATCAGGTAATTGATTTAATTCAATATGAAGCCAATCAGAAAAACTTAAAATTAGAATTAAATATTGATACTGAAGTTCCTCATTATGGATGGATTGACATTGTTAGAATCAAACAAGTTCTTATCAATTTATTATCCAATGCTGTTAAATTTACCGAACAAGGAAGTGTTCAACTCAATGTAGAACTAAAAGAAAAAACCACCAATAGTCAAACCAAAATTCGTTTTTCAGTAATCGATACAGGTATTGGAATTTTAGAACAAAACCAAAAAAGAATATTCAAAGCCTTCTCTCAAGAAGATAGCTCTACCACAAAAAAATTCGGAGGAACAGGATTAGGATTAACAATCTCTAATAAACTCTTGAATTTAATGGATAGCGGTCTAAAATTGAAAAGTGAAATTGGTAAAGGAAGCTGCTTTTATTTTGATATTGTCTTAAAAACAGATAATGAATTTGAACAAAACAAAATAAAATCAGAATATAACATTACAGTAGAAAACTCAAGTATTGCTAAGATTAATCCTAAGCTAGAAAATGCAAAAATTTTGCTTGTGGAAGACAATAAAATCAATATGTTACTGTTAAAAACTATTATAAAAAACAGCCTTCCTAATACTCAAATTTCTGAAGCGTATAACGGAGAAGAAGCTGTGAATCAATTCAAAAACATCCACCCTGATATCATTTTTATGGATATCCAAATGCCTATTATGAATGGTTATGAAGCTACCGAAGCTATTCGAAATATTGACACCGGAAAAGAAGTACCTATTATAGCAATTACCGCTGGAACCGAAAAAGATGAAAAAAACAAATGTTTCGAAATGCAAATGAATGATTATATTTCAAAACCAATTGTAAAAGGTATCGTTGAAAAAACATTACTAAAATGGATTAAATAAATAATCTTCTAAAAATCAGATTATAAAATCACCATAAAAGGAAGTTTGTTCCTAAATAAAAAGTAATAAGGCGATACATTTGACTTATAACCTATAAAATTACAAATATGAAATGGAAAGGCAGAAGACAAAGCGACAATGTCGAAGACCGAAGAGGCATGTCCTCAGGAGGAAAAACCATTGTAGGAGGAGGAATTCTTGGGATTATCATTTTACTACTTAATGTTTTTGGTGGAGAAAATGCTCAAATGATTACTCCTGTTCTGGAACAAATGAACCAAGGACAAAGTCAACAAACAGAACAAAGAGATTTAACCGCAAAAGAATTAGAAGAACAAGCCTTCGTAAAAACACTTTTAGCTGATAACGAAGATGTTTGGTCCCGAATATTTGAAGAAAATAACCTCAAATACAAAAAACCATCTATAATATTATTCAGTGGTGGAGTTCAAACAGCTTGTGGAAATGCTTCATCAGATTCAGGTCCATTCTACTGTCCAGGAGATCAAAAAGTGTATATGGATTTAACTTTTTTTGAAGAACTCAAAACTCGATTTGGCGCCCAAGGAGGTGACTTTGCAACCGCTTATGTGATTGCTCACGAAATAGGTCATCACGTTCAAACCTTGTTAGGAACTTCCGCTAAAATGAGACAAATGCAACAAGGAAAAAGCAAAGCCGAAGCTAATAAACTTTCAGTTGCACTGGAACTTCAAGCCGACTTCTATGCAGGTGTTTGGACACATTATAACCAAGAAATGAATAATATATTAGAAGAAGGAGATATAGACGAAGCTTTAAGTGCAGCTCAAGCTGTTGGTGATGATGCCATTCAGGCAAAAATTCAAGGCCATATCGTTCCTGAATCATTTACACACGGAACTTCCAAACAACGCAAATACTGGTTTATGAAAGGTTATAAATCCGGTGATATTAAACAAGGAAATACTTTTGAAGAACTGGGACTTTATTAAACGTAAAATAAATATCACTCTAAAAAATTAATACACTGAAATAATTAGATTGTTTTTTAAATCAAAAAAGCTTAGTTGAAATTAACTAAGCTTTTTCTTTGTACACTATTTAAAATTTGGATTTACAAATACTCACCATGTTGAGAAATGTCTAATCCTAACTCTTCTTTATCTTCTGTAACTCTCAAAGGAGTAATTTTGTTAACTATAAAGAACAATACATATGAAGAAACAAATGCAAATACAGACACTATGATTAAAGCAGTAAATTGGTGAATAAACAATGTAGATTCTCCAAAGATTAAACCTTGATCAACGACTGCTGAATTCACTTCTTTAGAAGCAAAAACACCTGTTAACAACATACCTACCATACCACCAACTCCGTGACAGGCAAATACATCTAAAGCATCATCAATTTTACCTTTAGGGAATTTACTCACCATAAAGTTACTTACAATACTACTGAATAAACCAATAAATATTGCGTGTGGCAAACTTACAAATCCTGCAGCTGGAGTAATAGCAACTAAACCTACAACAGTACCAATACAAGCTCCCATAGCTGATAATTTATGTCCTAAAATTTTATCCATAAATACCCAAGCCATACCAGCAGCAGCAGCAGCAACTGTAGTTGTTCCTAAAGCCTGAACAGCCAATCCATTAGACCCTAAAGCAGAACCTGCATTGAAACCAAACCATCCAAACCATAACAAACCTGTACCTAATAATACATAAGTAATACGAGCCGGGTTTACTTTTTGAACTTTTCTTTTTCCTAAGAACATTGCACCCGCAAGTGCAGCCCATCCAGCACTCATGTGAACAACAGTACCACCAGCGAAATCTAATACCCCCATTTGGAAAAATAATCCATCAGGATGCCAAGTCATATGACATAATGGAGCATAGATTACTAAAATAAATAATACCATGAATAACATATAAGCCCAAAAACGAATTCTTTCGGCAAAAGCTCCAGTAATCAACGCTGGAGTAATGATAGCAAATTTAGCTTGGAATAAAGCAAATAACATAAATGGAATTGTACCAGCCAAACTCCATGCTGTATTAGTACCTACTCCTTGAAAAAACGGATAAGTCGTTGGGTCACCAATGATCCCTCCTATACTTGTACCAAAAGACAAGCTAAAACCGACAACAATCCACAATACAGTAACAATAATCATTGCCATAAAACTTTGCAACATTGTACTGATTACATTTTTTTTACCAACCATACCTCCATAAAAGAATCCTAATCCAGGAGTCATGATCAATACCAGTGCTGTAGCAACAATCATCCAGGCAGTATCTCCTGTATCAAATTTGACAGCTTCTGAAGGAACTGGATTTCCAGTTAAAATAAAACTGGAAAATAGTGTAATGATTAACAACGCAATCATTATTACACTCAAACTTACTTTTCTCATTATACGTTTTTGGTTTTTAAATTTTTTGTCAAAAATATAAAACTTAAAACACCCCCCATAAAACACCCCTCTATTTCTCATTACTTTTATCATTTACACACATAACCCCCTATTTTTTTAAGGCTAATCACAATAACACATATAAAAAATAACGATTTGTTAAAATTACAAGCTTTAAAACACCTCTTACATTCCATCTTAACCCTAATTTCCACAATTATTTCTTACATTATTTAAAATAACGCAACTAAAATTCGTTTTACTCTATTTTTTTTTCAATATAATCTGAATTTAACAAATAAAGTGCTGCCATGTACTTTAAATTAAATGACACCAAATCCCCTACCTTATATTCTTTTTTAGAATAGCTAATATCAATAACTAACATATCCGAACTAGCATCAATAATCGTTATATCTCCATCTTCAGGGCTGATATATTGAGGCTGCATATCAAGTAAACCTATATCCAAGATTGCCCTTAATGAAGTTCGACCAAAATCTTCTGTTTGCTCTATCGAAAAGGTGTTTCCTGCAACATTTTCTCCAAGTTCGCCTGTGGGAGTATCTGGTTTCTCTGTGATTTCAATAATTTCGCTATATAATTTAAAAACATCATTATACATGCCTTCAATCGTTTCACCTGTAAAAAGATCTTTACCAAAAAATAAAGCTTCACCAATTCTAAAATGATTCACTGCCATAGGACGGGCATTTTTCAAAATCAATGGAATAGCCACAGAAGTTCCACCTGATACCCAGGGAATATGAATATTAAATTTGGCTTCTATTAACTGTTTGTATAGACTCAATTGGATAAGCTTATCTTGAGTAGGCATAACCCCACTTAAGCAATTTAAATTGGTACCAATTCCTCTGATCTCAATATTAGGCAAACTCAAAACTTCCCCATAAAACTCAACCAACTCTTCCCCCATAACTCCTTCACGAAGGTCACCCATTTCGATCATAATGATAATTTTATGAACTTTATTTTGTTTTTGAGCTTCTTTAGAAAGCAATTGAATCGTATAAATTTCAGTATTAAAACTCACATCTGCATAACGAACAATAGCTTCAATACTTCTCTTAGCAGGTGGTTTTATATAGACTGTTTGAATTTCAGGATCCAAAGATTTTATCTTTTGCAAATTACTTGCTCTGGAATCATGAATTTCTTTTACTCCTAAAGCTATAATTTCCTTCAGATAAATTTCGTTACCACATAACATCTTGGAAACCACTCCCCATTGAATGTCTCTGGATTTAAATATTTGATCTAAAAATCGATAATTCTCTTTTAATTTTTCTCTGTATAATTTTACAAATGCCATTAGTTTCTAATTTTTCTTGGAATTGTTTTAGAAATTCGGGTTAATAATTCATAATTAAGCTGACTACTATAATCACTAAAAGAAGCTATAGTTATAGCTAATTCTTTTTGATTCCCTATTAATACCACTTCTTCTCCTTTTTTAACAGTTTCAATTTCGGTAATATCAACAGCAACCATGTTCATATTGACTAAACCAATTACCATACAACGCTGACCTTGAATAAGCACTCGCCCATGATTACTCAAAGACCTGCTGTACCCATGGGCGTAACCAATAGGAATTACGGCAATTTTCATGTCTTTTTTAGCCATAAAACTGGTTCCATATCCAATAAATTCAGCAGTTTTAACTTTTTTAATTCCCATAATCACACTTTTCCAGGTTATAATGCGGTGAAGGGGATCTTTTTTTATTTTTTTAGCGTTCAAATAAGTGATAAATACTTCCTGACTGGGCCACAAGCCGTATTGCATAATCCCTATTCGGACCAAATCCATTCGGGTTTGGGGAAACATAATTGAAGCCGCTGAACAGGCTGAATGTCGTAATAAAGGTTTTAATTCGTTTTCACAGAAAAACTGATAAATTTCATTAAAGCGTTTGATTTGTTTTTCAATTCTATAATAATTTGCAATACTTTCGGCTCCTGCATAATGCGTACAAAGTCCTTTAAAAACAAGATTGTCTTTTTCCTTTTTCAAAATAGAAACAACTGTAGCCAATTCGTTTTTTTCAAAACCTGTACGGTTCATTCCTGTTTCTGCTTCAATATGAACAATAGCTTTCTTATTGAGCTTTTTAGCCATTTTACACGCATCCATCAATCTTTTTTTATCAAAAACAAAAAACTCAATTTCGTTTTCAATAATCCATTCCAAATCATTTTGATGTAAATAGCCCATAATTAAAATGGTGATTTTTTGATCCAAAACTGCTTTTATCTGTCTGGCTTCATCAGCATCAAAAACCGAAAAATGATTGACACCACAGGCCGAAGCCATCGTTACAAACTCAGGAATTCCATGTCCGTAAGCATTACCTTTAACCACCGATGAAAGAATGGTCTTTTTTCCAAACAATTGGCTTAAAAAGTCAATATTATTTTGATAAGCTGTACGACTTAGCTCTATTATTGAATTAGTTTGCATCTGTAATTTGTTTAGCTATTTGATAAAAAACATTCACAGCTGTTGGTATTATCGCATCAGGAAAATCATAATCAGGGTTATGCAATGCAGGAACAGTTTCTCCCGAACCAATCCCAAACATAGCTCCTGTATATTTTTGAGTAAACAACCCAAAATCTTCTCCCCAACTAAAAGGCTGCTCTTTTTCTAAAACATCCGCATATTCTTTTAATGCTGCATTTCGGATCAAAGTGACTGCTTCAGAATTATTTTCATTGGCATAAAACTGCTCAATCCACTTGGTTTTCAATTGTAATTGGTGCTTTTTAGCAATACGAAATGCGATTTCTTCCAAAAGAAGGCTTGTTTTTTTCATTTGTTCACTACTGTTTGTCCTAACGGTAAAATGAACTTCTCCTGCTCCTGCCGAAACACCATAAGATTTTTTACCCATTTGAATATAAATAGGAGTTACTAAGCAATAATCTTTTTGTGTAATATCCGGCTGGATAAACTGATGGTATTCCGTAATAATTGCAGCAACAGCCAGAGCCGGATTAATGCCTTTTTCTGGTTCGCCTGCATGAGATGTAATCCCTTTTAATTGGATAATAATACTTTGTACAGCACAGCTAAAAGTATTTTCTTTAACTATAATTTGATGAAGAGGAAAACCGGGTAAATTGTGTAAAGCAAAAACATAATCAGGTTCAAGAGCTAAAAATCGCTCTTCTTCAAGTACTTTTTGAGCTCCGGTTCCATCCTCCTCGGCAGGCTGAAACAACAAAATTACGGTTCCCGTTTCAGGTCTGTTTTTATGCAATTGCATCGCTAAACCACATAAAACAGCCATGTGCCCATCATGTCCGCATTTATGAGAAACGCCTTTTGTTTTGGATTTATAATCAAATTCATTAACCTCTTCAATAGGCAAAGCGTCTAACTCGGCTCTAAACAATACTTTCTTAGCTGTTTCTTTTCCATTATAAATGGCTAAAATGCCAGCTCCTCCAACATTACAGATAATTTCATCTGGTGAATACTGCGTTAAAAAATCAATAATCTTCTTAGCAGTTTCAACTTCTTTGCCTGAAACTTCAGGATTTTGATGCAATTCTTTTCGAAGAGCAACTAATGTATCCAAATGTTGATTAGCATTTTCCATGATGAACTATTTAATAAGACGCATTTCCAGGTATTTATTTGTAAAACCTAATTTTTCATACAATTTTTTAGCAGGATTATCCGGTTCCACATGCAAGGCGATATCACCATCTGCTATCGAAATGGCTTTTTCCATTAAACTTTTTCCATAGCCTTTTCCACGTTGACTGTTATCCACAGCAATGTAAACCAATATGTTTTCAGGAATAAAGCCTTTCATTCCGGTGTTGTTCAATATCACAGTACCAACAATTTTTTTATTATCCAATCCTACGATAATATTTCCTCCTTTTTGTGGGTGCATCACATAAGCAATACATTTTAAAATATCTTCCACTTTATCACCATATTGCTCTAAATGAGTGTATAAAAATTCAGCAATTATTCGATTAGTATGTATTTTATCTTCTCCTGTTGTATGATTAATTTGCTTGAAATCCATTTTTAATTTGTTTTTTATTTTGATAAATTGAAATTGTAATAAACAGAATTAGCGAAAGACTTATTCCGTAAATATTGGCATCTAAATGCTCTGAAAGCTGTATCCCAAAAGGAAGTTTATTTTTAGTAAGAATCAAAAAAATGGTTGTACCTCCACCCAAAAACATACTCCAATAAGCTGCTATTGGATGGCTTTTTTTCCAAAACAATGCCCCCAGAACAGGAATAAACAATCCCGAAACCATAAAAGCATAGGAATACAACATGAGTTCCAAAACATTTTGCATTTGAGAAGCTAATAGAATGGCAAATAAACCAACCAAAAGAGTCACTATTTGTGACAACTGTAATTCTCTTTTATGAGTTAATTTATTCTTAGCAAATTTGCTAAGAATATCCGTTACAATATTTCCTGAAGCGGCCATCAAACAACTATCAGCTGTAGAAAGTATAGCCGAAAAATAAGAAGACAACATCAAGCCCATTAAACCTACAGGAAGAATTGTAGCTAGCAAAACAGGTAATCCCATCTCACTATCCATGCTAGCTGCATCGGTAACACCTACAAACATTCCTTGATTTGCAGCAACTTTAGCCAGCATCCCTAAGATTACGCCCATAAAAGCCATAATAGGCCATTCAAAAACTCCCGCTATCAACCAGGCTTTTTTGGCTTCTTTTTCACCTTTACTGGCATAAATTCTTTGGTACAAAGTCATCCCTACAAACCAAATTGGAATAATAGTAACCGACCAATTGATAATTTGATATTTAGAAACATTCGTTAACGATAAATATTCGGGAGCTAAGGAGCTTTTTATTACTTCATATCCTCCTACTGCATGATAGGCTATCGGAATACCAATAAAAACCAAACCGCTAATAAGCACTAACCACTGAATGGTATCAGTATAAATAACCGCTTTTAAACC
>JALRGZ010000336.1 GCA_023253295.1 Flavobacterium sp. | reverse complement strand
AAGCAAAGGATTTACCTAAAACTACAAACTTAATCGAAGGAATTGATTATTATATAGAAAACGGAAATTATGTTTTCAAAGCTTGGTTTCATTTAAAAAGAGGAAGTTGTTGTGGAAATGGCTGTCGTCATTGTCCGTATTGAAAAAGTTATAAGTTATAAGTTGTGAGTTGTGAGTGAATGGGATGAGAAGAATAGAAGAGTTCAATTAATAACGAGCAAACAAACAGATTAAAAATCTACAATTAAAAATTGATAATTTTAATTAAAAAAAATGATTTATTTCATAACAGGTGGGGAGCGTTCCGGAAAAAGCAGTTATGCTGAAAATATCGCAAAAGATTTATCGTCACGACCAATGTATGTGGCTACGGCTCGAAAATGGGATGATGATTTCCAAAAACGAATTGACCGTCATCAAAAAGACAGAGACGAACGCTGGGTTAATATCGAAAAAGAAAAATTTTTAAGCGAAATTGATTTTTCAGGGCAAGTTGCTGTAATTGATTGCGTAACTTTATGGTTGACTAATTTTTTTGTGGATACTAAAAATGATGTAGAGTTGAGCTTGAGTCAGTCTAAGGCTGAATTTGAAGCCGTTGCTAATCAGTCTAATGCAACGATCATTATTATTTCTAATGAAATTGGGATGGGCGTTCATGCAGACACTCATATTGGTCGGAAATTCACAGAATTACAAGGTTGGATGAATCAATATTTAGCCCAAAAAGCGGATAAAGTTGTTCTTATGGTTTCAGGAATTCCAGTAGTAATCAAAGGAGCAGATAAAAAATAAACAGCAGTTTTTATGCAAACATTAGACGAAATAATCAGAGCCCGTCGCGATACCCGTCATTTTACAAATGATGAAGTTCCTGATGCTGTAATAGAAAAGGCATTACAGGCAGGGCATTGGGCACCTTCTGTTGGTTTGACAGAAGCTACTCGCTATTATTTGATTAAATCGGCTGAAATTAAAAAAGCAGTAAAGGAATTATTTTTGGAATCCGATTTAAAAGCTGCTAAATGTACCGATGACGAATTGCAAAAATCGCAGTACAAAGCCTTGAAATTAGAAGCCATTGAAGATGCTCCGTTGGGATTGGTTATTTGTTATGATCGTTCGGTGTTGAATCATTTTACCATTGGAACCGTAGGAAGTAATGAGGCTATTAAGTTTAGTGCTGTTTGTGCGGCTCAAAATATTTGGCTTTCACTTACAGAGCAAGGTTATTCAATGGGGTGGGTTTCTATTTTGAATTATTACCAATTCAAGAAAATATTGAGGTTGCCTGAGCATATAGAACCACTGGGGTATTTTTGCGTAGGCAAACCAGCAACGGATTATGATAACCAGCCAATGTTGCAACAGCTTCATTGGAAACATAAATCGGAAAGACCTTGTGTAACTGAAATTGTAACTTTGGCTCCAAATAAAGAATTAGTTTCGCAAACAAGTACTGTACAGAGGAAAGATAAAGTATTCTCTGAGGTAACTTTACAGCAAAAAATAGATCAAAAAACAAAGCCCGTAGGCTCATTAGGTGTGCTTGAAAAAATAGCTTTGCAAATAGGGACTGTTTTTCAAACATTAACTCCTGAAATTAAAAATCCTCATTTGGTTGTTTTTGCCGCCGATCATGGTATTGCGCAACATGGAGTGAGTGCCTATCCACAAGATGTAACACGTCAAATGATTACAAATTTTTTAGAAGGTGGAGCGGCTATTAATGTGTTTTGCAAGCAAAATAAAATTGCACTCTCCATAGTTGATGCAGGAGTTAATTATGATTTTCCTTCTAATACAGCTTTGATTTCGGCTAAGATAGATAAGGGAACCTGTTCGTTTGTAAACGGTCCTGCGATGAGTATGCAGCAAATGGAATTGTGTTTTGGTAAAGGAAGCGAAATTGTTTCTAGCATCGCTAAGCAGGGTTCTAATTGTATTGGTTTTGGTGAAATGGGAATTGGAAACACAGCTACTGCTTCAGTTTTAATGAGTGTTCTTTGTAATTTTTCGATTGAAGACTGTGTGGGAAAAGGGACTGGAGTAAGTGAAGAAAAGCTAGAGTTTAAAATTGATATTCTAAGAAAAGCTATTGAGAATTATCATGGGGTAAAAGATTTAGATTCGTATTTGGCTTATTTTGGTGGATTCGAAATTTTGCAAATGGCAGGAGGAATGCTTGAAGCTTACCATCAAAATATGATTTTCCTTGTGGATGGTTTTATTTGTAGTGTGGCTTTTTTAGTGGCTTACAAAAAGAACCCGGATATATTAAAAAATGCCATTTTTAGTCATCAATCGGCTGAAAAAGCCCATAAAAAATTATTGGAGTATTTGAATGTCTCAGCGGTACTTCAGCTTGATTTGCGCTTAGGAGAAGGGACTGGTTGTGCGCTGGTTTTCCCAATAATACAATCGGCAGTGGCTTTTTTAAACGATATGGCTAGTTTTGAAAGTGCCAGTGTTAGTGAGAAGTAGATTTTAAGTTTCGCTAAAGCTGTTTTTGAAGATAATTTATCGCTAGATGTTTTTGGTTGAATTGCCAATAGCTTTAGCTATTGGAGAAAATAGGTGAAATTTTGATTGGCTTTAGCCTAAATATAATTAAAATAAAATCATATGTCTTTTATAAAAATCTATATTCATTGTGTTTGGAGTACGAAGAACAGAATTCCTCTTTTAAATACAATTGAATTGCGTCAAAAGGTTTGGCAACATATCAAATCTAATGCAACTCAGAAAGGGATTTATATAGATTTTATTAATGGATATTCAGATCATTGTCATTGCTTGATTTCATTAGGTGTCGATCAAAATATCCAAAAAGTAATGCAGTTAATCAAAGGAGAATCATCCTATTGGATTAACAAAAATTCATTGACTAAAGAGAAATTTGAATGGCAAGATGAGTATTTTGCTGTTTCAGTATCAGAGTCAATCATTGATAGGGTTAGAAATTATATTAAAAATCAGGAAGAGCATCACAAAAAGAAAAGTTTTCAAGAAGAATATGATGAATTTATTACTAAATATGGATTTAAATTAACACGTTAAGTTTGGCTAAAGCCTGTACTTGGTAACTAAATTATACCAACATCTAAAGATGTTGGCTATTGATTGTAAAAAAATTAAAAAGCTTTAACAGAATACATTTATTGAATGAAAAAAGAACTCCATATATTTTTTACCACGCTATTATTTTATACCCGAATTCCTTGTCCTAAAAACACCAATCATCACCCTGATTACTTGAATAAAGCTTCCAGATATTTTCCTTTAATAGGGTGGATTGTGGGCGGAATTTCATTTGTAGTATTTTATTTGTCTTCTTTGGTTTTTTCAGTGGAAATAGCTGTTATTCTTGCAATCATAGCTAGTATACTGACCACGGGGGCATTTCATGAGGATGGCTTTGCTGATGTATGTGATGGCTTTGGTGGCGGATGGACAAAAGAAAAGATTCTTCTAATTATGAAAGATAGTGCTATTGGTGCTTTTGGAGCAATTGGTTTAGTACTGTTGTTTTTATTGAAATTTCAGGCTTTGGTAAATTTGATAGAAGATACAAAATCAATAAGTGTTGGTTTTCTGTTATTTGTTTCAGCACATGCAGTAAGTAGATTAGCAGCTATTTCGATTGTTTTTACCCATGAATATTCCAGAGATGATGCTACAAGTAAAAGTAAGTCCATTGCGCAGAATTATACTTGGAGAGAAGCCTTAGGCGCTTTCTTTTTTGGATTATTGCCAGTTGCAGTGTTGTCTGTCTTTTTTTGGCAAATGGCATTTTCTCTAATTCCAGTTTTCTTATTTCGATTTTTTCTGGCTCGTTATTTCCAAAAGTGGATTGGCGGTTACACTGGAGATTGCCTTGGTGCCACTCAGCAAGTTTGTGAAGTAGTCTTTTACCTTTCTGCAATTGCATTATGGAAGTTTATTTAGTTAGACATACCGAAACAGTTTGTGAGAAAGGAATTTGCTATGGACAAACTGATGTGGATTTGAAAGTACCTTTTATAGAGCAATTTGAATCGATTAAAAAGCAAATCCCAACTGACGCTATTGTGTATTCCAGTCCTTTGTCCCGTTGTACTCAATTGGCAAATTATTTATCTTCAGAAATCATCACTGATTCTCGTTTGATGGAAATGTATTTTGGGGATTGGGAAATGAAAAAATGGGATGCTATTCCTGAAATTGATTATACTCCATGGATGACCGATTTTGTGAATGTAAGTGTTCCCAATGGAGAATCTTTTGTCGAATTACACCATCGAGTGACTGCATTTTGGAATGAAACTTTAGCTCAAAATCATACTCAGGCTGTAGTAATTGTTTCTCATGCAGGAGTGATAAGAAGTATCTTGTGCATTGTGTCTAATTTGCCTTTGAAAGATGCTTTTATGAACAAAGTTGATTTTGGTGAAGTTATTCAACTGAAATTGTAAATTGAGTTTTTTCTGTTTATTTATCTGGTTAATAATTGTTTGTGTTGTTGGTGTTGAAACTATATATAAATTTGATTTATAGTTAAATTAAGTTTTATCTTTGCCGCCGTATTAAGGTTGTTTTTTTCTCTATTTGGAAAAAGCATTAAAAGGGAATTAGGTATAATGCCTAAGCTGTACCCGCAACTGTAAGCTATTAAGCTCGTTGTTATCTACTATACCATTGTCTGCCGAAGCGGATGAGAAGGTCGACAACGAGACGCAAGCCAGGAGACCTGCCTCGTACATTGAGTATCAAACTTTCGGGACAAAAGGTTTGGGTATGGGTAATTCTATGCTTTTCTCCCATTTATTAGTCATGTAACAGTGAATGCTGTTATTAAATGTTTTTTAAAATGAACAAAAAAATCGTTCGTATTAGTGCGTTATTCGTATTAGTAAGTGCATGTGCTTTTGCGCAAAAAAAAGGAGTAATTCAAACGGGTGCTAATGAATTAGAAGAGGTGGTTATCTCGGATTCAAAATTTGCATTACCAAAGGAGAAATCAGGAAAAGTAATTGTGAAAATTACTTCAGAGGACTTAAAAAATCGACCGGGACAATCTGTAGCTTCGGTATTAAGTACGGTAGCAGGAGTAGAAATTAATGGTAATCAAAGTGGAGCAGGTAAGGATTTAAAATATTCTATTCGTGGAGGGCGTAATCGTCAAACATTAATATTGATTGATGGAGTTCCGGTAACTGATGCATCTCAAACGACCCAGGAATATGACTTGCGTTTGCTTCCAGTAGATCAAATTGAAAGTATTGAGGTAATGAAAGGTGCCGCGAGTACACTTTATGGAACTGGAGCAGCAACAGGAGTAATTAATATTACTTTGAAAAAAGCAGCTACCAAAGCTATTGCCGGAAATGTGTATGCGAATATAGGAACACAAACAACTGTTAAAGACAAAGATTATTCTCCGCAGGAATACAACCAAGGATTTTCATTCAATGGAAGAACAGAAAAGTTTAATTATTTTGCTTCTTTGAATAGTACAGAAACAACGGGAATGTCGGAGGCTCGTCCTGCTTCGGATACAGAGGATTTTGAAAAAGATAGTTTTTCCAGAGTTAATACTTTAGTGAAGTTAGGATTTACACCTACAAAGCAATTAAGTTTTGATTTTTTTGCCAATTATGATCGATTGAGAAATACTTTTGATAACGATTCGTTTGTAGATGATTTAACCAATTATAGTAAATCGGAACAATATCGTGTAGGTTTTTCTCCAAAATATAAATATGAAAAGGGAGAGTTAGTGGTAAACACTGTTGCGGCTTCAATAAACAGAGATTATTTTAGTTATGGAAGTTTATCTGAATACAAATCCAGAAATGTAAGTGCTGATGCTTTTAATAAATACCAAATCAATTCTGAATTATTTGTGATTGGTGGCGCACAATACCAGTTTTTTGATATGTCTGCAAATACTTCTTGGTCTAGTCTTTCAGAGAAATTGGCGACTTTTAATTTGATTGATCCTTATGTAACTGCAGTTTATAATTCTGATTTCGGATTGAATATCAATGCCGGAGCAAGATTAAATATTCACAGCCGCTATGGAAATAATTTGGTATACAATATCAATCCTTCTTTCTCTTTTAAAGAGATTCCTTTGAAATTAGTGAGTTCATACAGTACGGCTTACATTACACCAAGTTTGTATCAATTATATGATATGACATACGGGAATTTAAATTTAAATCCAGAAAAAAACAGTACTGTTGAAGCAGGTTTCGAACTGAATTTGTTGAAGAAAAAAATCAATTTGAATACAGTAGCATTTTACAGACAAGAAGATAATTCGATTTCTTTTGCTTCTACAGGATATTATAATATTACAGGTAAACACAATGCAAAAGGAGTAGAAACAATGCTTTCTTATACGTTGAATGATAAATTAACCTTGAGAGGAAATTATACTTTTACACAAGTTGAAAAGGCTTTGAGTTTGTATGTTCCAAAGCACAAGGTAAATGCAGCTATTGATTTCCAACCTACAACGAGGACATTTTTTAATGTAAGTTATCAGTATGTTGATCAAAGAGATGATGCTTTGTTTGATCCAGTGACGTTTGATCCTCTTCCAGTAGTTTTAGATGCTTACCAATTGCTGAATGCAACGGCTAAGTATGAGTTAATCAAAAACACCATGACTGTTTTTGCTTCGGCTACAAATATTTTAAATGAAGATTTTTACGAAGTTATAGGGTACAGCACTCGTGGAAGAAACTTTAAATTAGGATTGAATATCAATTTTTAATATTTGAATTTGCTTTTTAAAAAAAATGCCGCTTAGAGAGCGGCATTTTTTTACTTTAATTCCGATAAGTATTCTGAAATAGTTGTTGCAATTTTATCTTGAGAATTACTGTCTGTTAAATACTTAAAGTCATTCTCATTAGTAAGAAATCCTAATTCGATAATTACAGCTGGAGCATTACTGTTTTTAAGGATATAAAACGGTGCTGTTTTAATGGAACTTGATTTAATAAAATCGTGTTTTAAAAGTTTTTGTCTTAGTTCGTTTGCTTTTTCAACTGATTTATCTGAGAATTTATTTTCTGGTGATGTATAAAGTTCTAATCCTGATTTCGTATTGTCTTTGTTTGCGTTTATATGAATGGATAAAACAAAATCAGGTTTAAGCGAATTGATATATCCTGTTCTTTCTTGGAGTGTTAGTGTTTTGTCTTCATTTCTTGTAAAATGAATGTGAACATTGTTGTTGATAGATTTAATTTTTTTAGCAAGTTCTTCTACCAGTTGTTTTTCGCTAATACCTTTTATAGTAGATCCAGCATCAGTTCCGCCGTGACTGACATCAATCACTACTTGTATTTGGGAAATTGTTGTTTTTTTGGGTTTGTCAAAGCCAAATAAAATTACTACTGTAATAATTAACAATAATTGCGCGATTCTTTTCATGAGGTTGGTTTTAATGATTGCTATCAACTAACAACTTCAAAAATAGCAGATTATTGTATTTGTGTAAGATATTTTTTTTATTTTTTTATGGTTCGAATTTGCCGTCAAAATACATCAAATTCATTCTTCTTAAAGTTTTAGAATCATTAAGATGTTTAAAGTTAGTTGTAGTTTTTTCAGGAACTATATATTTAGCGGTTCCTGTAATTTTCCCAATAGCAGTGCTTAACAAAGGTTCGCCGGAATCACCTAAGGTACCTAATGTTTTTATTTTTTCAGTTAATTGATAATCAGGTGTTAAGCCGTCTAAGTAATCGCCAAAACCTAATGAGTTCACTGAATGCGCTACAATTGGCTGCATCGCATAGCGATGGTTCGGATTTGCGCCAGTTTTAGCTAGGCTGGGTGAGTCATACAGTGTAACTGAGGCAACGTTTTTACCATAGGTGTAATCGCCTATTTGAACGACATTGATATAAGGATTTAGTCCGTTTATTATGAGTTCACTTGCCGAAGCTGTACTTCGGGTAGTTAATACATATACAGTAGATAGATTTAGGCTGTTTAGCGTATTTCCATTTAATGTACTGACAAAAACATATTTATTATTGAGGTAGGATTTTTTGTTGTTGTAAGCTAATTCGTTAAAAATCTGACCTGTAAATTGTCCTGTAATCAAACTTGCTAAACGTGTTGCGGTAGCTACTGAACCTCCACCATTGTATCTTAAATCTAAAACGAAATCGGTGATACCTTTTGTTTTAAAATAACCAAAGGCATCATTGAGTAGGGAGTCATAGCTAGGATAAAAGCCATTATACATAAGATAGCCAATTTTGTGGGTTCCGCTAGTAATCACTTCTTTAATAAAAATAGGATTTTCAGCCAAGGTTGTTTTAGTTAAATCAAGATTTTTTCCATTTGGAGTGATGACAGGGTTGCTATTGTTATCATAAGTAAGATCGGCAAAATTTAAAGTATAATTTTCATCGGCACTAAATAATAAACTTATATAATTGCTTAAAGTTAGACTGGTGCCATTAACACCGTAAAAAACTTCACCACGTTGAATGTCTTTACTTGCGGCATCAGAATTAGGGATAATATAGCGAACATAACCAATTACCTGATCACTGTTTTGTGAAACACGGCTTAGACCAAACTCTACTCCATTGTTTTTTGAGGTGCCTTGTAATTCCTGTTCCAGAGTCAAATAATCGTTAACAATCCAGCTAAATCTATCTACAACCCCATTTGTATCGGCATCAGCTGAGCCAGGTGGTCTGTAAAGTAAATTTTTAAATAAATCTTCTGGAGTATATTGTTTCAGGAAATCTTCGTATTCTGTATTATTGGCAAATCTATTATTGGCTAAATCGGGAACATCGGCCTGCCATAAGTACATTTGGTTAAGTCCTCTCCAAATGAATTTTTGAACGTCAAGTTCGGTTGTTCTTGGAGGTGTATCATCATTATCCTGACAACTTTGTAAGCTAATAATAGAGATAAAAAGGAGTAATAAACGACGAAATTGTGTTTTCATTTGGAATAACTATTAGGGCTATTAATGTAAAAGTACTATCTTTAGATTTATTATTTAAGTTTATTAAAAATTAAATATTAAAATTGCTATTTAAATCTATGAATTTTATTTACGCTATTTCTTGAATAATTACTGGTTTTATTTGGCATAGAAATGGTAAGTATAATTTTAAATTAAAATAACTTTAATATAAGTGTATGAAAATGAAAAAAATGTTATTCGTCTTGTTGCTGGCTTTTACTTCAACTTCATTTTATGGACAAACCGTTTTTGATCAGTTTGAAGGACAAGAAGAAATTGTTACAGTTATAGTGAATAAGAAGATGTTTGAATTAATGAGTAAAGTAAAAGTGGATGCTTCAGATAAAGAAACGCAGCAATATTTGAAATTAATTCAAAATTTAGAAGATTTAAAAGTGTATTCCACTACTAATACTGCTGCAGCAAAAAAAATGAGAGATGTAGCTGATAATTATATTAAATCAGCAGCGCTGGAAGAATTGAAGAAGGTAAACGATAATGGGAAGCAGATAACAATTGATGTGAAAAGAGCAGCAAACAATAATCAACTTAAAGAATTTATAATGTTTATTGATGATGATGCTAATGGTATCAATCGATCTGTTTTAATGTCTCTGACAGGTATTTTTAGTTTAAATGATATTTCTGTTTTAACCGATAAAATGCAAATTCCAGGAGGAACGGAGCTTAAAAAGCTTACTCAGAAGTAGATATAGGCTGAATTTAAATAAAAAAGCTGTTTCTTGATTTTAGAGAAACAGCTTTTTTTTTGCAAAACGGATATTGTAAATTATTTATTTGCAGAACATTTTCAGGTTTTTTGCTGCGCTTTGGCTACCTAATTGCATGGCTTTAGTAAAATCGGCGCAGGCCTTTTTTTTGTCTTGCAGATGGAAGTGGGTTAATCCTCTTAGATTGTAAGTCAGGTAGTCTGTTTTATTGTATTGAAGTGCAAATTCACAATCTTTTAAAGCGGCTTTATAATCTTTAAGTTTATAGTAAACATTTGCCCTTGTAGTATATGCATAAATATTATCGTTGTGCATTTCTATGGTTTTGTTTACGTCAATTAAAGCACCTTGAAGATCGTTTATTTTGATTTTTTCCATACTTCTGTTTAAATAGGCCACAACAAAATCAGGTTTCATTTTTATAGCTTTGTTATAATCTAATATTGCACCTCGGGAATTTCCTTTGCTGGATTTTTTCATAGCCTGATCAAAATAGTCTTCGGCAGTTTGACTCCAGCCAAAGGATGATGCAAATAGGAATGCGGATAAGATGATTTTTTTCATAGGTTTTTAATTTGATATTGGGGTAATAATGAATAACGTGACTCAAATGATTAAGTTGTGTGTGGTAAATAATTTTACAAAATTGTTGCAATGTTAAGCTGTATTTTGAAGTTGTGGTGTGGTTTTTGTTTATCATTGTGTTTTTAGAATATAATAATAGTTTGCAGGTAGTAAATGGTGTTGTTTAAATTAAGATATATGAAAACAAAAAAAATGAAAGTAGTGTTGCTGATTGGTTTTATGGCTTTAAGTTCATTTGTCAAAGCTCAAACAGTTACAATAGGGGAAGACGAAATGAAAAAGTCTAAGGAATGGATTGATTCTTTAGAATTAAATAATAAAGAAAAAGAGCAGCGATTAATTCAAGTAGTAGGAAATCATCTTGCCAGTGTAAAAGATTGGCATAATACACATCCTGTTTCAACGGTTCCTGCAGGAATAAATCCTTTGGATGGGAAACCGCTTTCGGAACTTCATAGGCAAATTATTGCTGACTCTGCTATGCCTTCTACAGTTCATCATGATTTAATGAATGGTTTACGTAAAGATTTAAGTGAAGAGCAAGTTGCTTTGATTTTGGATAAATATACGATAGGAAAGGTGGCTTTTACTATGAGAGGGTATCAAGCTATTGTTCCTGAAATGTCTGCAACAGAAACTGCTGAAATCCAAAAGTTATTAGAGAAAGCCCGTGAACAAGCTGTAGATTATAAAAGTATGAAAGAGATATCGGCTATTTTTGAAATTTATAAAACGCAAGCAGAGCAATATTTAAACAATCACGGACGTAATTGGCGTCAAATGTATAGTGATTATACTAAAAAGATTAAGGCTGAAAAAGCGGCTAAAAAGCAAGAATAATTGAAACTAATATAGGAAAAGAAAAAGGTCTTTAATTAAAATTAAAGGCCTTTTTTTGTTATGTGACCATGGAGGGATTTGAACCCTCACGCCCTTACGAGCACCACCCCCTCAAGATGGCGAGTCTACCGTTTCTCCACATGGCCTAAAAGTAAAAAAGGTTAAGTAAATAATATGATCATTGGCGTCTCACAGGGTTTTGAAAAAAAACTTGAGCTTAGAG
>JALRGZ010000327.1 GCA_023253295.1 Flavobacterium sp. | reverse complement strand
AAGGAACTATGGTTGCTGAAATCTTAGCTGGACAAAAACCACATATCGATTATAACTTAATTCCGGGTGTTGTTTATACCTGGCCGGAAGTTGCTGCTGTTGGAAAAACAGAAGAGCAATTAAAAGTAGAAGGTGTAGCATACAAATCAGGAAGTTTCCCATTCAAAGCTTTAGGTCGTGCAAGAGCAAGTGCTGATTTAGATGGTTTTGTGAAAATCTTAGCGGATGCTAAAACAGATGAAGTTTTAGGTGTTCACATGATTGGAGCAAGAACAGCTGATTTAATTGCTGAGGCAGTTGTAGCTATGGAATACAAAGCCTCTGCTGAAGATATTTCAAGAATGTCTCACGCCCACCCAACATTTGCAGAAGCGGTAAAAGAAGCAGCGTTAGCAGCTACCGATAACAGAGCGATTCACGTTTAATAAACGCTGTTTTTAGATATAAAAAAGTCCCAAATAACTCGGGACTTTTTTTATGGAGTATTTTTTTAACCATTCATTTTGAATAATCCTTCATAATTATGCCAGTGGCTATAAATAAGAAATACATTGCCTGCAAAAACAGCAATAGCTATAGGTAAATCGGTTGGTCTTAAAAAATAATTAATTAGTAAAATATTAATAATTACGGGGAAAATAACAATATTGGCCAGGGTGGTAAATTTCCCGGATAAGAATGATAATCCACATAAAAACTCTACAGATTTGGCTAAAGGCATTAAATAAGTGGAAGCAATTAATCCTACCTGAAAAGCTTTGAAATCTCCTGTTGTGGTGGGTTCCGGATTAGAAAGAATAAAGTAACTAAGAGAAGTACAAAGAAATATGGCTCCCATGAGCGTACGAACAATAAGGGTTGCAATTTTCATGATATATTAGGTTTTATGGTTAACTAATTCAAAAAATCATGTTGCGGTTTGGCACTTTCATGTTGGTAAAAACTCTCCCTTGATAACCGTATTCCATCAGAAAAACGAATTGTAATTACAATCAAAGTTCGGGGCTTATTGTATTTGGGTTTTCTGTGTATCGTAAATTTACAAAAAAAACAAACTGAATTTTCAATTTTGAGTAATTATTATAGGAATATTTGTTAATTTAATAATTAATAAACAGTTGTTTAGATGTAAAAGTGATAGTTTTCTTCAATTGTATCTTTTGTTCTTTTGTGTTTTTTATTGAAGTTATTCTTTGGAATTATATTTCTTAAATAAAAACCATACAGCTATTCCAATAATGAAAAACCACCAAATTTGTAAAAGGAATACAACAATATCAAGCAAAACATTCCATCCATTTTTAAGTGAATCAACAATACGGAAACCAAAATTAGGTTTGTAATCATTGTAATCTTTAGTATTTGCAACTAACTCCTGTTTAAAAGTTTCACTTTGGTAAATTTGGATTGTTAAGGTACTAAAGTTTATTTGGTCTTGAAGGGATAAATTTTCAAGTGTAGCGGCATCTTTTTGTTCTTTTTGGTTAGCCAAATTATTTTCAGCATCCATGATGTCGTTGATTTTTTTACCTTTTGTATCAATCGCTTTTTCAACTCTTTTTTCTTTAGTAGCACTTCTTTTTTGCGAAAGTTGATTGGCGAGCATTTTTAATGAAACATCATCGGCTTTAATTACTCTATAATCCAGAAAATCAATTTGTTTAGCAATACTTTTTAGTACAGTGTCTAATCGTTTGTTTGGTACGCGTATTGTAATGTTGTTTTCTACGGAATAACGAGTAGTTTCTAGTGTACTGTCTTGACTAATTTTAGTTTTATTTTGTTCAATAATGTTGCTTTGAAGGTTTGTGAAACTAACAAATCCACCAAACTTACTAACAATGTTTTCAATGTAATAGGTGCTTTGGGGTACGTTTTTAACTTTAAATTTTAATTCTGCGGTGCGAATAAATTTATGAGTACTATCATCTTTGACTACTGCGGCTGAAGAGGATATTGTTTCGGCTTTACTTAGTTGCACTTCATTAACTGCACTAGTTTCATTTACTTCTGCTTTTTTACAGCCAAAAATGATTGTTGAAATTGTTAGTACAATAAGGCTAGTTTTAGCGATTCTGTTCATAGAGAATTCTGTTTTTGAGGTTAGTGTTTTGTTTTTTGTTTCTCTAAATTCTAAAAAAGTTCGATATCAAATGTATTGATTTTTAACACGAAAAATCTCTTTTATAATTTATTTAACTAAAACGCTGTTTAGTGAAAAATCTTATAAGCCAACTCTTTTTTTTGTTGTAATTTTACCTTTTAAAATTTTACTTTGAGAACATCTTTTAAACAAGACATAACGGATCAAGACGATTTCAAAAGAAAGTTGTTATTGTGGTCACAACAATTTAGAGAAGTGACTTTTATGGATAGCAATAATTACCAACAAGAGTATTCAAATTACGACTGGATATTGGCAGTTGATGCTTTTACTTCTATTAAAACAGATTATTTTAATGCTTTTGAAGATTTAAAGCAATACCAGCAATCCAGTAAAGACTGCCTTTTTGGGTATTTGTCTTATGATTTAAAAAACGATACTGAAGAATTGCAATCCAACAATTTTGACGGTTTGGGTTTTCCGGATTTGTTTTTTTATCAGCCTAAGAAATTGTTTTTAGCGAAAGGAAGCCAACTTGAAATTCGCTATTTGCATTTTTGTGATGATGAATTGGAAGACGACTGGAAAGAGATTTTGTCAATGGGAAGTGATTTTGAAACAAAGTCTTCAAAAGTTAATATTCAACAGCGTATTTCGGCTAAATCGTATCTAGAAAAAGCTAACAAAATGTTAGATTACATTCATAGAGGGGATTTGTATGAGGCTAATTTTTGCATGGAATTCTATGCTGAAAATGCTCAAATCGAACCATTGGAAGTATTTTTAAAGTTAAATGAAATTTCAAAGCCGCCTTTTGCCGTGTTTTTCAAAAATCACAAACAATATTTATTATCAGCCTCTCCGGAACGTTATTTGAAAAAAGAAGGAGATACTATTATTTCACAACCTATTAAAGGAACTGCAAAACGGTTTTCAGATCCAAAAGAAGATGAAAAGTCTAAAAACGAATTGGCAAATAATGCGAAAGAACGTGCCGAAAATATCATGATAATCAGAAATTTTGATAGGTTCGCATCCAGATGAAACGCCCTACCCTTTC
>JALRGZ010000303.1 GCA_023253295.1 Flavobacterium sp. | reverse complement strand
ATGAGTAGAGGGTAAAAGCGCTATACCTACACAAATACTCTACGGCGCTAATACCAAAACAGCTTTTTTAGCCCCACGGGGCCCATATTTATATATTTTGGCCATAAATTTTTAGCTTTTGGCCCCCGGCCAGGCCAGTATAACTGCGTGTATAGCACACAAACACTTTACGCTTTACGCTGGATAATATTGTTGAATAATAAATATAAATAAATATATAAATAAATAATTAATAATTTAAAATTTAATATTATGACAATTACCAATCGATTATCAACAAACCAAAATGATTTAAATCATAACCAACGAGTTGAAAATTATATGGAAAAATTAATTGCGCTGGAAAACCAATGGATCGATGTTTATGATGCCATTGCAGATGGCGACCATGACAACTGGGTTAATTTTATAAACGATCGAATTGACTTCGATTTTTAAATAAAACCAAATTAAATTATAAAACGGCTTCGGCCGTTTTTTTTATATATATATACCAAGTATGTATAGCATTCAAAGGAAATACGCTTTACGTTGGATAATATAATCGAGCAATAAATAATAATAATAATAATAATAATTAATTTAAAATTTAAAATCTATGTTTTTAATCAATTCAAACCAAATTAAATTAACAACTAATTTACTAACAAACAAACACATCAACATCCAATTTTTAAACAACAAATTAATAATCAAATCAAATCCATCAAATACAAACATACAAAAATTACTCGACCGCAATTACATTACTTATAAATTTATTAAATAAAACTAAACTCCCAAATCTACTTTAACCTACTAATACATACTAAGCATAACAGGCCTGATTTTGAAATAGGATCGGAAGAGTATACTCCACTGTACGACAAACTGAACGACGCAAAAACAAATACAAATCGTGTATAGCATTCAAAGGAAATACGGTCGGCAACGGATAATATAGCTGTATTTAAATAAATAAATAATATAAATAAATAAATAAATAATAATTTAAAATTCATCATCGATAATTGACCTGGACTAGCACCGGATTTCTCAACTTTAAAATACAATCCTCTGAAATAATTTTTAAAAACATCATTAGTTATTAATTTCCCAGAGGCTGCTGCATCAATAATTTTGGTTTTAAAATAAGTTTTATTCAAAGCCAAATGCATAGCCGGAGCAGTCTTTGTAGTTGTTTTAACTTCTTTACCATCAGTTGTAGTAGTCGTTGTATTTTTAATTTCACTTTTATCAAAGAAAAAAGCATCATTTTGAGCAACAACACCATCATTTAACCTTACACCACCTTTTAAAGCATCAAAATCACTCCCTTGGTTTGTATAATATTTTTGTGATTCCAAAAAACCGGTTACAGGATCTAAATCCCTCATAAAATAACCGTTTTCATAAACACTTAATTTAATAGCTCTTTTATTCTCATCGGCTGAACCATAAATAGAATCTAAAACATAAGTACTATTTCCAGTTGTTGCATTAGTAGATTCTATATGACTAAAATAAGGAATCGACAAAGTCACACTATCAATCTCAACATTATTGCCAATAGTAGGATTTACAGAAGCCAAAACTAATTGAGTAACAAAACTAGCCTCGATAGTACCAAAGGTTTCATCTTCATAAATCCCCAAAGGATTTACAGGCAAATTATTAGATTGAACTGGACCAATATTTTGATTATAAGAAAGAACATTAATACTATCATGTACTAATCCAAAATGTTCATCACCAATTAAGTCCCCTCCTATGGTGTTAAAATCTTTATCACAGGAAGTAAAAAAAACAACAGTGATTGCAAGAAAAAATATCTTTATAATAGAATTATTACGCATATTAAATAATAAAAAGTTGGGTTTAAAGCATTTCTTTATAAAAATTACTATACGCATCAGCGAAAGCATCTTTAGGGACGTAAGGTAAAAAAGGTTTCCCTGAAGTTTCAATAAATTTTGTTAAACTTGAACTAAGATTTGAAGATGCAATAATCACCGCATCCGAATGCATAACGGTTGCCTTAATAACATTCTCATAATCAGGAGTCGTAAGCATATCAACAGCTTCCTGAGGAACACCATCCAATTTTACTTTATTGATCATCTCAACATCCAAAGTCCCGTCAAAAGATTGCCCATAAACCGAAGTAACAATCTTAGTATCAGAAAACAAGGCTTCATTTTTATAAAAATGCTTCATATAAACAGGCAACATAGCTGCCATCCAACCATGAACATGAATAATATCTGGTACCCAATTTAATTTTTTCACAGTCTCAACGACTCCTTTTGCAAAAAAGATAGCACGCTCATCATTATCAGGATATAATTTTCCATCCTCATCAGCAAATGTGGCTTTTCTTTTAAAATATTCATCATTATCGATAAAATATACCTGAATTCTTTCTTTAGGAATAGAAGCTACCTTAATAATTAAAGGCATATCTAAGTCATTTACCACCAAATTCATTCCGGAAAGACGTATAACTTCATGCAATTGATGCCTTCTTTCATTGATATTACCATATCTTGGCATAAAAATTCGAATCTGCCCCCCTTGGTCATTTACCATCTTAGGAACATCATAAGACATTAAAGAAACCTCATTTTCAGCCAAATACGGCACCACTTCAGATGATACATATAATATCCTCTTATCTTTCATATTGTAATTTAGTTAGTTATGTTGGTAATAAAAACCACGCAAAATTACAAAATTTTATGCAGTTATTAACTAATATATTATGTTTGCACTCAATTTTAATAAAATTACCATGCCTATTTTCTATGGAAAAGTAGCTTTAGTTGAATTTTTAAATTCGGTTAAAACACCTAATTCTACTATTGGTTTTGTTCCAACAATGGGTGCGCTACACCAAGGTCATCTTTCTTTAATGCAACAATCACTAGCAGAAAACCAATATACTGTGGTAAGTATCTTTGTAAATCCTACCCAGTTTAACAATCCTGATGATTTAGAAAAATACCCTAGAACTCTAGAAGAAGACACTAAAAAAATCACAGAATTAGACCCAGATATTATCGTCTACGCTCCTTCAGTTGATGATATTTACGAAGAAAATATTACTTCTGAGAATTTTGATTACGACGGATTGGAAAACCAAATGGAGGGCAAATTCAGACCCGGTCATTTTAACGGAGTAGGTACTATTGTAAAACGCCTGTTCGAAATTGTTACCCCTAACAAGGCATACTTTGGCGAAAAAGACTTCCAACAATTACAAATTGTCAAAAAAATGACAAGCAAAAACCATTTAGACGTCAATATTGTAGGCTGTCCTATTTTCAGAGAAGTTAACGGACTTGCAATGAGCTCCAGAAATGAACGTTTATCAACCGAAGAAAGAGAGCAAGCAGCAATCATTTACCAAACTTTACTAACAGCCAAAGAAAAGTTCAAAACACAAAGTTGCGAAGAAGTAAAAAAATGGGTAAAAGAAGTATTTGAATCTAATACAATGTTTGATTTGGAATACTTTGAAATTGCGGATGAAGAAACCCTAATCCCTTGTACAGTAGAATCAAAAGATAAAAATTATCGTGCATTTATTGCTGTATTTGTTAATAATATACGTTTGATAGATACCATTTCATTAAAATAATATAATTTTGCACCATGCAAATTCAAGTTTTAAAATCAAAAATTCATCGGGTAAAAGTAACGGGAGCCGATTTAAATTATATTGGTAGTATTACCATCGATGAAACCTTATTAGAAGCTTCTAATATTATTGAAGGAGAGAAAGTTTCAATTGTTAACATCAACAATGGAGAACGTTTTGACACTTATGCCATAAAAGGAGAAAGAAATTCTGGCGAAATCACTCTTAACGGTCCTGCAGCCAGAAAAGTACAAAGAGATGACATAATTATCATCATTTCATATGCCACTATGGACTTTGAGGAAGCCAAAACTTTCCAACCATGGATTATTTTCCCGAACGAAAAAGACAATTCACTAACATAAGTAAAAGTTAAAAAAATTAAACTGAAGCGTTTCCTAAAGAAACGCTTCTTGCATTTATAGTATTAATTTTACTTTCATGAAAAATTAGTATCTTGCTTTACAGTTTAGAATTCTCATTTTAAAACTCCCCAATTATGAAACAAGTACTACTCTTTTTCTTTTTTTCAATTTCATTATTTTCTCAAAAAAACTCCGAACTTATTAAATCCGGTAAACTGGGTGAAACAAGAGAAATCTTCGTTAGTCTGCCTCCTTCTTACGAAAACAGCCCAAACAAAAGATACCCTATTTTATTACTTTTAGACGGAGATTATTTATTTGAGCCTTTTCAAGGTGCTTTAGATTATGGCGAATACTGGGATGACTTGCCAGAAACCATCATTGTAGGAATTAAACAAAAAAACAGTCGCATAAGCGATTGTGCTTATGACGAAACCGAAGGCATGCCTACAAAAAGATCAGCTGCTTTTTATAACTTCATTGGTGAAGAATTAATGCCTTTCATTGAAAAAAAATACCGAGTAGCTCCTTTCAGAATTATTGCCGGCCATGATACCACTGCCGGATTTTTAAATTTCTTTTTATATAAAGAAAATTCATTTTTCAACGCTTATATTTCACTAAGTCCTGAACTGGCTCCCGGCATGGAAAATCAGGTTTCTACGGCATTGACAAACACTAAGAAAAACCTTTTTTACTATCAGTCTTCTTCTGATGGAGACATCAAACAATTGCGTGTACCAATAGAAGAATTAGACGCTAATATCAAAGCCACCGCAATCAACAATCCCTTGGTAAATTATCAATACGATAAGTTCAACAATGCTTCTCACTATTCCTTGGTTTTATATTCTATACCGAATGCTTTGTACCAAATTTTCGACAGCTACAAGCCGATTTCATCTACTGAATTTGCCGAAAAAATTGCAATTCTACCATCTGGATATGTAGATTACCTTACTAAAAAATACGACAACACCACTCAAAAATTAGGTCTGGATATTCCTATCCGAATTAATGATTTTAAAGCTATCGAAGCAGCGATTTTGAAAAACAAAGCTTATGATGAATTGGAAAAATTAGCACAACTTGCCAATAAAAATTATCCAAAAACTATGCTAGCTGATTACGAATTAGGCTTGATGTATGAAAAAATAGGCGATGCCAAAAGAGCCGCCCAAAAATACCAACGTGCTTCACAATTAGAAGAAATTGGTGATTTGACCCAAGAAATGATGTACAACAAGTACGATGATATGAAAAGTTTAACCGTTAAAAAATAATGTCAAAAGTTAAAACCTCTTTTTTCTGTCAGAGTTGCGGAACTTCCTATGCGAAATGGCAAGGGCAATGCAACGCCTGCAAAGAATGGAACACCATTGCTGAAGAAATCATTCAAAAACAAGATAAGGTTGCCTGGAAAAGTGAACCAACTCCAAGTAACAGAGCACCCAAACCCTTAAAAATAACTGAAATCGATTCGACTCAGGAAATCCGAATGGACACCACCGACAGCGAATTGAACAGGGTTTTAGGTGGTGGCATCGTTCCTGGTTCCTTAACACTCTTAGGAGGAGAACCGGGGATTGGAAAAAGTACACTCTTACTTCAAATTTCTTTAAAACTACCTTACAAAACCTTGTATGTTTCGGGAGAGGAAAGTCAGAAGCAAATAAAAATGCGTGCGGAAAGAATTACTCCTTCCAGTGACAACTGCTATATTCTTACCGAAACAAAAACACAGAACATCTTCAAACAAATTGAAGCCATCGAACCTGAAATTGTAATTATCGATTCGATTCAAACCCTGCATACCGATTATATCGAATCGACGGCTGGCAGTATTTCACAAATTAGAGAAACCACTGCCGAACTGATTAAGTTTGCCAAAGAAAGCAATATTCCCGTAATCTTAATTGGTCACATAACCAAAGACGGCAACATAGCCGGACCCAAAATACTGGAACACATGGTCGATACGGTTTTACAATTTGAAGGCGACAGAAATCATATTTATCGCATTCTTCGTTCCCTAAAAAACCGTTTTGGTTCTACTTCCGAAATTGGAATTTACGAAATGCTAGGCAGCGGATTAAGAGAAGTCTCCAATCCATCGGAAATATTGATTTCGCACAAAGACGAAGAATTATCAGGAACCGCTATTGCTACCACACTCGAAGGCATGCGCCCACTAATGATTGAAATCCAATCCTTAGTAAGTACCGCTGTTTATGGAACGCCACAACGCAGCACCACTGGTTACAATGCCAAACGTCTGAATATGATTCTGGCCTGTCTAGTAGGGATTCTTTTTAATTTTTCAGGTATGCATTTGCCCGAGAGCATCAACCAATCTTTAAAGCTGGTAGCAGGGATGAGTCTCCCACTTGGGCTATTGTGTGTGGGCGCAGCACTCCAGTTTAATGCGCTAAAATATGCTGGTCGAGCGCTAATTTTAAACACTTTTGGGCGTTTAATCTTGG
>JALRGZ010000220.1 GCA_023253295.1 Flavobacterium sp. | reverse complement strand
TTTGCACCGGCAATTTGAGCCAATTTCATAATTCCAATACCGATAGGTCCACAACCTACAACAGCAACCATTTCTCCGGGAACGATAGCTGCTCTGCGAATAGCATGGGCACCAATTGCCAAAGGTTCTACAATAGCCATTTGGTCATCAGTCAAATTGTTTGCGGGTAATAGGATAGAAGCAGGTACTGTAATTTGTTCCTGCATTCCGCCATCAGCGTGAACTCCTAAAACTTTAATATTGGTACAGCAGTTTGTTTTTCCATTTCTACAAGCAATACAAGTTCCACAACTTACATAAGGCATCACCACAACATTATCGCCTGCTTTTATTCCTCTTGGATTATCTCCAATTTCAAGAACAGTTGAGGCTAATTCGTGTCCTAAAATCCTTGGATACGTAAAAAAAGCCTGATTCCCCCCATAAGCATGCAAGTCGGTTCCACAAATTCCTACTTTGTTAATTTGTAAAAGCGCTTCATTTTCTTTTCTCACAGGAGCTTCTTTTTCCTTCAGAATAAATTCTCCCGGCTTTTCGCAAACAATGTATTTCATGTTTAAAATATTAGTTTTTATGTCTTTTTAATGGTAATTTTGTTTTATTCAAACGTTTGAACAGTTTTTAAAATAAAAAAAACACAATCTTTTCGAATTGTGTTTTTGAATAAAATGTTAAATTTGTTCAACCGTTTGAACAAATATATAAATTCTATTGGAAAATAAAAAAAAATCTACGATAAAAGATATTGCTGCTGCCTTAGGTTTGACACCATCGGCGGTTTCTAAGGCTTTAAATAATCATCCAAGGATTAGTGAGAAGACTAAGTTGGCAGTGAAAGAAGTAGCTGTTGAATTAGATTATCAACCTAATTATCTGTCAAGTGCTTTACGTAAAGGGAAAAGTAATTTGGTGGGGGTTATTATTCCCCGTGTTAATAGTCATTTCTTTTCATCGGTGATGGAAAATATTGAAAAAGTACTCAACCTGAATGGTTACAGTATTATCATGACGCAGTCTAATGAATTGTTTGCCAAAGAATGTCAGGAAATTGACACCTTGTTAAAAATTCAGGTGGATGGAATAATTGCTTCTATGGCAAATGAAACTACCGATTTAGGATATTATGAAAAAATAAAATCTAAAGGAACTGAATTAGTGATGTTCGACAGAGGAGAAGAGGAATTGAATGTAGATTATGTTGGGATTGATGATTATAAAAGTAGTCATTTGGTTGTGGATCATTTAGTTGCTCAAAATTGCCGTCGGATTGCTCATATTGCAGGTTTTAAGCATATTCGGATATATAAGGAAAGAATTCGTGGTTATCAGGATGCTTTGGAAAAATGGAATTTAAAAACAGAGGATAACTGGATCGTTGAATGTAATTTGAGAATTGAAGATGGAAGAAGAATAATGCAACAATTACTGGATGGACCAGAAAGGCCTGATGCAGTTTATGTTGCCGGGGATATGGCTGCTTTGGGAGCTTTACAGGTTCTCTTAGAAAACAAGATCAAAGTTCCGGATGAAATTGCTTTGATTGGTTTTAGTGATGAACCTTTTACTTCATTGACACAACCTTCTATATCAACGATAAATCAGAATAGTGATCAGATTGGAAAACTAGCTGCAGAAGCTTTCTTAGACCGAGTGAAGAATCCTAAGAGTAAAACAATTAACAGAATCATTTTGGAATCTGAACTGATTGTCAGACAATCCTCAAAAAGAGTTTAAGTTTAAGGTTGTAACTCTTAATTTTTCATAATGTCTTAATGGTTTAAAAGAGAAAAACGATGTCATTCAATTTTTCCATAAACAGGAATAATAAAATTTCCGTTTAAAAAAGACTGAGGATCAATCTGACTTTGAAGAATTAATCCTTTTAAATTTCCTTCAAGTAATAATTGAGCTGACTGAACTAAAGGAGCTGCAGTTGTAGCTTGTATGGCTCTTATTTTGTGTTTTCCTATCCGAATTGGAAGAATACAATTTGTTATTTCTCGTCTTCTTAAAATTCCTTTTATGTCTTTGCCTTCTACAGCAGCAAATAATACTATTTGGTCTTCTTCGAATAATGGAATTTCTTTTTCCATGATTTTTTGTAATTCTATAATTATATTTTCGGATTTACTAATACTAGCGATTTGATTTTGAATCCACTCATAATGTCCTGGATAACGGAGGGTTTTATAATCCAAATCACGAACTTTTCCAGCCAAGGCATCCGGTAAATCGGCTGCTCCTCCAGAGGTTAAATCCGCTTCGTAAGTAACACCATTAATAATTATAGTATTCCTTTCGGATAAAGAAGGGAGTTCAGTTTTACTGAAATTCCGGATAGTTATCGCATTTTTAATGTATTCAGTTGCAACCCCAATTGGACTCCAAGTAAAACCATAATAGTGTGGTGCAACAGCATTTTTAGTTAAGGCACCAACTTTGAACTCTAATGTATCGGCTGTATTTACATTAAAATTAATACAAAATTGTTGGAATAAATGATTCGCAAGCACATCAATATATCCAGGAGCAATACCTGTTTGTAAAATAAAACCTGTATCGGCTTCTTTGGCTAAAGCCATAATTTCTTCAGTTTCGGCAACATATTCCGTAAGATTAGCATAATGCAAGTGAAAGTCTTTAGCAATTTTAGCAATTCTAGGTGCCTGGCTTCCAGGTAGACAATCTAAAATGATATCTCCCTGTTTGAAAACTACTTCCATTTCGGGCGTAATTTCATTTTCCGAAAAAAGAAAAGAGTTAATCTTGCAAGGTTTAGTTGTTCCTTTTTCAATCCATTTGGCAACCGACTGAGCTTTTGCTAATGTTCGATTACCAATAAATAAAGTAGGAGTGACTTTGCTCCATTCGGTCAGAATTAAACCTGCAGCTTCGGCAATACCACCTGCACCTGCAATAATGATGTTAAAGTGTTTTTCCATATTTTAAATTTACGGTTTTTCGATTTTATGCCGAAATAAATTTTTAAAATATATGGAAGTTTTTAAAAAAGAGTCCCTTGCTCAAAAGTAGGTTTTGGCTTATTCTTAAAATCAAAATGAGTAATTATTTCAAATTGCTTCACATTAGGATTAAATTGTCGAAGTGTGACACCAACGCAATCAAAATTCAAATTAATAGGTTTAGAAAACAGTTTGTAACTTTTAGAAATATACTCGGAGGATAATTTACGGGCTATGGATAAATGAGGTTCGCTGTTTTTAAAAAGTGTTTTTACACGAAAATATTGGTTGACGTGCTTCATGATTGCTTTCAGTTCTATTTTTGAAACTTCATCGGGAGCGATAAAAAAAGCTCCATTAGGGTAATGGTTAAAAGTATTTAAATGTACCTGAATTGGAGCTAAGGTTTCGCAAATTGATGCTAGTTGTTTCTTTATATTTTCAATTTCACTTTCATGAGCCATGAATTCATTGATTGTAATATGTGCCAATGAATTTTTGCTATGAAACCATCCAATTTCTTGCGACAATTCGTTCTTCATTGTCTTTACCAAATCAATGATTGCCTCAGGTGGACTAATGACTATTGAATAACGATTTTCCATTTTTTAATGTTTTGATTGTAATCTTTCTAATTCTAAGTTCAATTGATTACGTTCTCTTTCCAAAGATTCCAGTTCGTCTTTTAAAAAACTTAACTTAGTTTGGATAACATTTATTTCATTCTTTTTTTCGTTTTCGGTTCTGAAAAAATGAAATTGATTAGCTTTAGCTAATTCATTATTAGTTTCTTCTAATAGATTTTGTTTTTCTTTATTCTCTATTTGAATTTCGCTCAAACGCTGAGTTAGAACTTCTTTTTTCTCTTTAAGAATTCGTTCTGCTTCTAGTCTTTGCTGTTCAGCAATACGTTCTTTTTGTTCCCTAATTTCTTTTTCTTGTAATAAGAACTGTCTGTTTTCTATTTCCGTTTTATGATTTTTAGCTTCTAATTCTGCTTTTCTGTAATCTTCAATAAAGCTCAAAACAAAACTTCCAATAATTAATAAAGCAAAAAGTATAACTACGAAAAAAGTTTTTTTAGACATCCCCATAATCTTGTTTTTTGTCTTTTTAGGTTTAGACTCAGGTTGAGGCTCAGGATTTGGAACCGCTGATTTAAATGGTGGAGGAGCAACTTTTAAAATAGATTGAAGTTCGTCTATTTCTCCTGCCGTTTTCCAATCAGGCATTCCTGAAAACCATACAGGTGTTTTCGCTGTTATTTGTTTCATTTGCAATTCGGTTAAATCAAAAGGACCGCTGCTTTCGACACCGTTATGTAAATAATATTTTTTCATTCCTGAATAATTTGTGTAATAGTTTTTGAAAAAAGAACCGTATACAATAACGTATTTTATTCTTTTTCTTTTTGATTTATTCGAAGTTATTAAAGTTTAATGAATTTCTAAAATGGAATTATTTAGTAATACAATCTAAAATCAAGAAATTTACAAAGGGCATAATTTTTTTCATGTAATTCTTCTACTATTTCAACCAGATCATCCAATTCATCACAAAGGTTGAAAAAAAATTTATCTAAATGAATACTGCTTACTTTTTTGTTTTTTATCCCATAACCCGAAATAGCTCTTGCGCCTGTAATATCAAGGAAGTATTGTGCTTCTTCTGAAGTTAAATCGAGTATTTTTTCATTGGCAAAATGAATGATTTTACCTTTCAATTTACCTTCAAACAACTCGGCAATTTCTTCTAAACTGTAATAATAATCATGAAGACAGATATTATTTTCCTGTCCGGGCATTACCAGATAAATGATTTGGTAATCCTTGAAATTATGATCGTCATATAATAAAGCACCAAGGCTTTCCTCAAGACCTTCTATAGTGTCACAGTTTTTATAAATACTGTTAATTTGATGTTCAAAGGCTAAATGTTCTAAGTTTTTAAGGACTTCAGTAGTAAGATAGGTATCTACATCAGGAACGCCTTCCAGACAAAAAATAAAGTTCTCGTTTACCATCTTCCAACTTTTTGAATTTCTTGAATTCAGCAAAGATATACTTAATTAGAATTATTTTTTTAGTTACAATTGTAAATTCTTTTTTATGATTATTAAAATAAATTAAGTCTAAAATAGCTTCATAATGGTTGTTAGTCGAAAAAAATAAGGAATATAGTTCATAACGTTTAATTTTATTAAATCATATAAATCTAACTTATAATAATCTTAATATTGATATGAAAAAAATCCTTATACTATTTGGTTTCTTATCTTTTTTTCATCCTGTTTGTAGTCAGAATTTGGTTGAACCTCCTAAACCATTCGGGCCACTTCCTTCGGAAAAACAATTGAAATGGCATGAAATGGAATCCTATGCGTTTATCCATTTTTCGTTAAACACTTTTACGAACAAAGAATGGGGTTATGGAAATGAGTCTCCTGAATTGTTTTTTCCCACGGATTTAAATGCCCGTCAATGGGCCAAAGTAGTGAAAGAAACAGGTATGAAAGGAATTATTTTGGTTGCAAAACATCATGACGGTTTTTGCTTATGGCCTTCTGAATATACGGAGCGTTCCGTGAAAAATTCACCTTGGAAAAACGGTAAAGGGGATGTTGTCAAAGAATTATCCGAAGCCTGTAAGGAGTATGGTTTAAAATTAGGTTTGTATTTATCGCCTTGGGATCGCAATCATGCAGGATATGGAAAACCAGAATACATCACTTATTTCAGAAATCAATTGAAAGAGTTACTGACGAATTATGGAGATATTTTTGAAATGTGGTTTGATGGTGCTAATGGAGGAGATGGTTACTACGGAGGGGCAAATGAGAAAAGAAAAATAAATACCTTAGAATACTATAACTGGGACGAAACTTATAAATTAATATACGGTTTATCACCCAATACACTAGTTTGGGGAATTGGTCCATCCGAAGCGAGATGGATAGGTAATGAAGAAGGTTATGCTAATCCAACCAATTGGAGTTTGTTGCGTCAAAAAGACGACTTAGCGGGTAAAGTTCATTATACAGAATACATGTCAGGGCATGAAGATGGCGAAAAATGGGTGCCTGGTGAAGTTGATGTGTCTATCAGACCCGGATGGTTTTATCATGCTTCTGAAGATGATGAGGTTCACACCTTAGATGAAATGGTTGATTTCTATTATCATTCGGTAGGGCGAAATGCTAACTTTTTATTGAATATCCCTGCCGATCGTAGAGGATTATTTCATGAAAATGATATTCAAAGATTAAAAGAGTATACAGCTGTAATCAAAGCCGATTTTAAAAATGAAGTTTTATCTAAAGCAAAAGCTTCTGCCGATAATTATAGAGGGAACAGTAAAAAATATGCTCCTCAAAATACAAATGATGGAAATAAAGAAAGTTATTGGGCAACTGATGATGCGGTTACCAAGGCTTCCATTGTATTTGAATTTAGAAAACCAACCTCTTTTAATCGAGTTTTATTGCAAGAGTATATTCGATTAGGACAACGCGTAAAAGCCTTTACAGTGGAAGCTCAAGTTGATGGTAAATGGCAAACAATTGCTAATGAAACAACTATTGGTTATAAAAGAATTCTAAGAACACCAAGAGTTACCGCATCGGCACTTCGAATCAATATTACCGATTCTAAGGCGAGTATTGTATTATCAAATATTCAGGCATTTAATGCGCCAACTTATGTTAGAATGCCTTCTGTGAAAAGAGATAAAGAAGGAATAATTACTTTGCAAGCTGAAGAAGGCAGTGTAATCTATTATACACTTGATGGTTCTGTGCCCACAGCAACTAGTTCAATTTATTCGGCTCCTTTTAAACACAACAAAGCAGTTACTATTAAAGCTATTGCTGTAAATAACGAAAATATCAGTAGTGCTGTTAGGTACAAAAAGTATGGAGTATCAAAAGAAAACTGGAAAATTGTTTCGGTTTCAAGCGGAGACATTCAAACTGCTAATAAAATCATTGATGGAAATCCGAATACAACATGGAGTTTTAGTACAAATGCAAATGATCAGCAACAAGAAGTAGTGATTGATTTAGGAAGTGAAATAAGTATAAAAGGATTTAGTTATACGCCTGAACAAGTAGGAGAAAAGCTGCGTTTAATTTCAAATTATGAATTCTATACTAGTTTGGATGGTGAAAATTGGTTCAAACAATCTGAAGGTGAGTTTTCTAATATCAAGAATAATCCGATAGAGCAAATTAAACTGTTTAATGTTTTGAAAGCAAGATATTTGCGTTTTGTAGCAAAATCAGCAGTAGATAATTCAGCTGCTATAACTATTGGTGAAATTAGTATTGTTGAATGATTCTGATTTTTAAAAAGGACGGTAAATGAAGCAATAATTTGTTTAAAAATGTCTTTTGCCGAAGTAGGTTTGTTATTAGTCGAATTTATATTAGTAGAAAATAAGCAAGTAGTACTTTTATACTATAAATAAAAAAATGGTTATGTTAAAAGAAGGTATCAGTTATAGAGAAGCGGGAAAGTTTGAAGAAACACGTTTCGAGAAAATTCACAATGTTATTTTCGAATCCTCAAAAGAAGCATCTATTTTAGTTGCTCACGAAATAGCCAATTTAATTCGAAGAAAAGAAGAATTAAACGAGCCTTGTGTATTAGGATTAGCTACAGGATCTTCACCTATTAAAGTATACGAAGAGCTAGTACGCATGCACAAAGAGGAAAATTTGAGTTTCAAAAATGTGGTTACATTTAACTTAGATGAATATTATCCTATGGATAAAAATAATATTCAAAGTTATCATCATTTTATGCATGAACATCTTTTTAATCATGTAGATATTCTTCCTGAAAATGTTAATATTCCTAATGGAACTGTTAGTCCTGAGGAATTACAGCAATATTGTATAGACTATGAAATGAAAATTATTTCTTATGGAGGATTGGATTTTCAACTTTTAGGAATTGGTAGAACAGGTCATATTGGATTTAACGAACCAGGTTCACACATTAATTCCGGTACAAGAAGCATTACATTGGATCATATTACAAGAGTAGATGCAACTCCTGCTTTTTTAGGTATTGACAATGTGCCTAGAAAAGCCATCACCATGGGGATTGGTACCGTAAGAAATGCTAAAAGAATTGTTTTATTAGGTTGGGGAATTAGTAAAGCAGGTATTTTGAAAGAAACCATTGAAGGAGAAATGTCTTCTCAAGTTCCCGCTACCTATTTGCAAGAGCATAACAACACTACTTTTGTTTTAGACACTGAAGCTTCGTCAGAATTAACAAGAGTAAAAACACCTTGGTTAGTTAAATCTTGTGTTTGGACAGATGAATTAAAATTAAAAGCAGTGGTTTGGTTGAGTGAATTAACAGGTAAACCAATTTTGAAGTTAACGGATAAAGATTATAATGACAATGGAATGTCAGGTTTGTTAGCTGAAGAAGGTACTGCATACAATTTGAATATTAAAATGTTCAATCATCTGCAACATACAATTACTGGTTGGCCAGGTGGAAAACCTAATGCAGATGATACTTACCGCCCTGAACGTTCTAATCCAGCGAAAAAGAGAGTAATTATATTTAGTCCGCACCCGGATGATGATGTTATTTCAATGGGAGGAACTTTTGATAGATTGGTCGAACAAGGACATGAGGTTCACGTGGCTTATCAAACTTCGGGTAATATAGCAGTGTCTAATGAAGAAGCGTTGAAGTTTGCGGAAGTTTCTTCTGTATTGAACTCAGAGTCTAATGAGTCTAACAATATTATTAATTTCTTGAAAAATAAAGGGAAGAATGATATTGATTCAATTGAAGTTAGAAAGTTAAAAGGATTGATTAGAAGAAGTGAATCTTTAGCGGCTACACGTTATTTAGGTGTTCCAGATTCAAATGTTCACTTTTTGAATTTGCCCTTCTATGAAACGGGAACGGTAAAAAAAGGTAATCTTACAGAAGCTGATATTCAAATTATGTGTAATCTTATTGAGGAGGTTAAACCGCATCAAATTTATGCTGCTGGGGATTTAGCTGATCCGCATGGAACGCATAAAGTGTGTTTGGATAGCTTGTTTGAAGCTTTAAAACAATTAAAACACCATAGTTATATGGACGATTGTTGGGTTTGGTTGTATCGTGGAGCTTGGCACGAATGGGAATCTTACCAAATTGAAATGGCAGTTCCTATGAGTCCGGATCAGGTATTAAAAAAGAGACATGCAATTTTTTTCCATCAATCACAAAAGGACGGTGTGATGTTTCAAGGAGATGATAGTAGAGAGTTTTGGGTGCGTGCAGAAGACAGAAACAGGGCTACGGCAAAAAAATATAATGATTTAGGTTTAGCTGATTATGCTGCAATTGAAGCATTTAAACGCTATTGTTTTTAAGTTTGGTTATAAAGTGAAAGTGGAGTAATTTTAGTTTTTGTTGGTTATTTACTATTATTACACTAATAAAAATGCAATCATTAATTTGATTGCATTTTTTATTTGGTAACTATTTGAATTTAGATTGAAGTATTTAGAATTCGTTGTTTTACTTCGTCAATATATGATCTTCCAATAACGTATCTCAAACCTTCAATTTCTATACTATTTCCTTCTACAGCATCAATTTTATCGATTGCAACAGTATAAGAACGATGTATTCTAATAAAATCTTTTTCAGGTAATAAATTAGTAAAGTCCGATAAGGTGCTGTGTATTATGTATTTGCCTGAAGTGGTGTTTATTTTTAGGTAATCTTTAAGGCTTTCGATTACTAAGATTTCATCAAGAAAAATCTTTTTCATCTTCTTTTTATCAATTTTGACAAAAATGAAAGGGTGTTCTTTACTACTGTCAATTGCTGTTTTATTGTTGTTGTCTAATCGTTTGTAGACTTTGTTTACAGCTTTCATTAATCTAGGAAACTCAATGGGTTTTACCAGATAATCAAGAACATCTAATTCATAAGTTTCAATAGCAAATTCATCGTAAGCACTGGTAATTATCAGCAAAGGTGGATTTTCAAGACTTTTTATAAAATTAATCCCGTCTAAAACAGGCATGTTAATGTCCAGAAAAATTACATCAACATTATTATTTTTTAAAAAATTTAACCCTTCTATAGAATTGCTAAAAGAGTTTACAAGTTCTAACTCTTCAATTTGTTCGATGTAATTTTTAATAACATTAATCGCTAATGGCTCGTCATCAATTATTAGACATTTAATTTTCATTCCGGTTTGTTAGTTTAGGGTTTAAAATAATCTTCAACTGTAGTTTCTTAAAAGTTGAACTATGAAACTTTTATTTTAAGTTTTACAACAAAAATATTCTTTTTATTCTTAATTGAAAGCTTATAATCGTTTTTGTTGTATCCTAATTCAAGTCTTTTTTTGACATTTTCAATTCCTATACCACTTGATTTGTTAAAATTATCAACGTGATTTGTAACAGCAGGCATAGGGTTAGAAACAGTGAAATAAAGAAAATCTCCTTTTATTTTAAAATTAATATCAATTTTAACATCGCCAACATTTTTATTAGCACCGTGTTTGAAAGAATTTTCAATAAATGTTAGTAAAAGCATTGGTGAAATTTCTTTATCTTGAATATCACCAGAAATATACATGTTAACTTCCAGTCTTTCATCGTGACGGATTCGTTCTAAATCCAAGTAGTTTTGGATACACAGAATTTCGTTTTCTAAACTTTGTCTTTTGCTTTGAGTTTCATAAAGCATGTAACGCATTAGTTCAGAAAGTTTTAAAATAATTCTGGGTGTTTTATTCGATTTTTCAACTGATAAGGAGTAAATATTATTTAAAGTGTTAAAGAAAAAATGTGGAGAAATTTGCGATTTTAGAAAAAGTAATTCTGTTTCCAAATTCGATTTTTCAAGATCAGTCACTCTTTTATGTTCTTTGATAAAGTCTAAAGTTATTTTAATAGCAGTTACAAAAGTGATAACATAAAGTTCTCCAATCATCATATCAATAGTATAGTTTAAGCTTAACTTTTCTAGATGTTCAGGGCCTTCCGGCCAAACATTATGACTGATAAGAAAATAAGTAAGGTTGAACTTTACAAGTACCATACAAAATAAGGAGAGAAGTAAAATAATGATATAAAGTGTATATTTTTTTCTATACACTAAATTAGGCATGAGTATTAAGATATTCAAATAACACAAGGTCATGTGAATTGGGAATCCTAATAAATTAGATTTTAATGAATAGATATAATCATTAAAATAGCTTCCCCATCTAAAAGTATTAAAGACAAAATAGATTGACCAAAAGACAATATGATAATGCAAGGGGATGTTGTGAAACTTGTTAGAATTGAAAATCATTTTTGAAATTTTTAGTTTTTAATCCCTCTTTTTTGGTGTTTAGGGCTGTTTTTTTGTTGTCCGTCTAAAATTGTTTCGACGTCGGTCAAATTTATATAAATTTAATGTTAAATTTAAGAATATCGCTTATGAAGAATATCACTTTGCTTGTTTTAACTGCAGTTTTTCTTTCAAATTGTAAATCAAACAGCGAAAAAATAATTAGCAATAATGATTTAATAATGAAAGTTGATCCTCTCATTGGAACAGGTGGTCATGGCCATACTTTTCCGGGAGTTACAGTACCTTTTGGAATGATTCAGGTAAGTCCTGATAATGGTATTTCTAATTGGGATTGGTGTTCTGGTTATCATTATTCGGATTCCATTGTTTCAGGATTTAGTCATTTGCATTTGAGCGGTACAGGTATTGGTGATTTGGCTGATATTCTTTTTATGCCAATCAACAAAAAAGTCGATTTAACTTTACCAACGCCTTCTAGGAATGATCTTCAATACAAATCAAAATACAGCCATGTTAACGAAAAAGCGGTGCCTGGTTTTTACCAAGTTTTTCTTGAAGATCCAAAAATCAATGTAGAATTAACTTCATCACAACGCACAGCATTTCATAAATATACTTTTGCTGAAAATGATTTACAATCAGTAATTATTGATTTAGGTTTTGCTATCAATTGGGATAAAACAATAAAAACAGGAATTACTATTGAAGATGAAAATACAATCAGCGGTTTTAGATTCAGCACCGGTTGGGCTAAAAATCAAAAAGTGTTTTTTGTAGCCAAATTTTCAAAGCCAATTTCTGAAGCCAATTTAGTGGTTAATAATAAAGTAGTTCAAGGAAAAACATCCGAAGGTGAAAAAACAGCAACACAATTGTTTTTTAAATCCAATGATAGCAAAGAGTTATTCATAAAAGTAGCTTTGTCATCGGTTAGTATTGCTAATGCAAAAGAAAATCTGGATGCTGGTGATTTTGATAAAGCAAAATCAGCAGCAGAAAAAACTTGGAATACCGCTTTAAGTACCATACAAGTTGAAACTCCAGTGGATTCCCTTAAAACTATTTTTTACACCGCTTTGTATCATGCTCAAATTGCACCCGCTACTTATAGTGATAAAAACGGTCAATTTAGAAGAGAAGATGATACTATTATTACTGCCAAAGATTATACGACTTATTCTACTTTATCGCTTTGGGATACGTTTAGGGCCGAAAATCCTTTGTTGACTTTAATTGCTCCTGATAAGGTTTCAGATATTGTCAATTCCATGTTGGCCTATTATGAGACTAAAAAAATATTACCGGTTTGGACTTTGTATGCTAATGAAACTAATACCATGACCGGTTATCATGCTATTCCCGTAATTGTAAATGCTTATAAAAACGGTATTAAAGGTTTTGATGCAGAAAAAGCTTATGAAGCGATGAAAACCACCATGATGCAAAACGAACGTGGATTGGATTTGTATAAAAAATTTGGTTTCATTCCTTATAATTTATTAGACGAATCAGTTACTATCACTTTAGAATATGCTTATGACGATTGGTGTGTAGCGCAAATGGCAAAAGCATTAGGCAAAGAAGCCGATTATCAATATTTCTTAAATCGTTCTAAAGCCTATCAGTTTTTAATTGATGATAAAACAGGTTTTATGCGTGGAAAATCAGAAGATGGAAAATCATGGAATGAACCTTTTGACCCAAAACATTCGAATCACAGAGAGCATACCGATTACACCGAAGGAAATGCCTGGCAGCACAGCTGGTTTGTACCACAGAATGTTGACGCATTTATCACTTTGCACGGAGGAAATGAGAAATTCTCAGAAAGACTTGAGAAACTTTTTACGGAAAGTTCTGAGATTACAGGGAATAATATTTCGGCAGATATTTCAGGATTGATTGGTCAATATGCTCATGGAAACGAGCCGAGTCATCATATCGCTTATATGTTTAACCATGCGAAGCAACCTTGGAGAACTCAATATTGGGTGCGTCATATTTTAGACACTCAATACAATACTTCTCCAAATGGATTGAGTGGAAATGAAGATTGTGGTCAAATGTCAGCCTGGTATGTTTTTAGTTCTATGGGATTGTATCCAATGAATCCGGCTTCAGGTGAATATGAAATTGGAACTCCGATTTTTGAAAAAACAACTATAAAACTTTCAAAAGGTATAAGTTTTACTATTGAAGCTGAAAATGTTTCTGAGAAGAATTTTTACATACAATCGGCAACACTAAACGGTGTTCCATTCAATCAAACAACAATTACGCATCAACAGCTGTTACAAGGTGGTACTTTACATTTTGTTATGGGGTCGGAGCCAAATAAAACCTGGGGTATAACAAAATAAAAAAAGTAAAATGAATAGTATTGATGTTGCAATTATAATCTTTTATATTCTATTAACCATAGGTATAGGAATTTGGATTTCAAAAAAAGCGTCGCAGGGCTTAGATGATTATTTTTTGGGAGGAAATTCTATAAAATGGTATTATCTGGGTTTGAGTAATGGCTCAGGAATGTTTGATGTTTCTGGAACTGCCTGGATGGTTGGTGTTTTATTTTTATACGGAGTAAAAAGTTTCTTTTTTATGTGGCTTTGGCCTATTTGGAACCAAATTTTTGTCATGATGTTTCTGGCTGTTTGGATCCGAAAATCCAATACCATGACGGGGTCTGAATGGATTTTAACTCGTTTTGGAAATGATAAAGCAGGAAGAGCTTCTCATATTATCGTTGCTGTTTTCGCTATAATATCTACAATTGGTTTTATCGCTTATTTCTTTGAAGGAATAGGAAAGTTCATGACGATTATTTTGCCTTGGGATCTTACATTGCATTTTGGTGATATGCTTTTGTTGACTTCTGAACAAGCCTATGCTTTATTGGTGATTTTTCTAACTACTATTTATACGATAAAAGGCGGAATGTTTTCGGTAGTTGCCACTGAGGTTTTGCAATATGGAATTATGGTTGTTGCAGGTTTGTTGGTCGCGGCTTATACTTTGATAACTTATACAGATGTTCAAGTTAATTCGTTAATAACAGAGGAATGGAAAAATGTATTCTTTTCTCCTGAATTAGGACCACATTGGGGAGAGAAATTGCAAGCTTTTAATAATTTAATCGATACCGAGGGATACAAAATGTTTGGTTCTCTTGTTGGAATGTCCTTGTTTAAAGGCTTTTTTGCCAGTATTGCAGGACCAACACCCAGTTATGATTTGCAGCGTATTCTTTCGACAAAATCAGTCAAAGAAGCCGCTTATATGAGTGGATTTACTAATTTAATTCTTTTTATTCCAAGGTATTTGTTAATTGCAGGGATTGTAGTTATTGCATTGGTTGCTCTGGCTCCTGAAATGGCAATAAATCCTAATTTAAGTGGAGCTGATTTAGAAGTAATTATGCCTAAAGTGATTAATCTTCATATTCCGGTAGGAATTAAAGGTTTGTTATTGGCAGGATTGCTTGCTGCTTTTATGTCAACATTTTCAGCATTCGTTAATGCAGGTCCGGCTTATATTGTAAACGATTTGTATAAGAAGTATTTTAAGCCAAATGAAACTAGCGAACATTATATTAGAATAAGTCAAATTGCTTCTTTCCTAGTAGTAGGTTTGGGTGTTTTTATGGGATTCTTTGCTGATTCTATTAATTCATTGACCTTATGGATTACCAGTGCTTTATTTGGTGGGTATGTTGCTGCTAATTTCTTAAAATGGGTTTGGTGGCGTTTTAATGGTTGGGGCTATTTTTGGGGAATGTTATCTGGACTTATTGTTGCTTCTTTAGAATTTGTATTGGAACAAAACAAAGGAAATTTTGCAACAGGAAGTTTATTGGAAACCTTATCCGGAATGCAAGCCATTTATTTATTCCCAATAATATTAGTTTTTTCTGCACTGGGTTGTATTTTGGGAACTTATCTAAGTCAACCTACAGATATGGAAGTTTTAAAATCATTTTATACCAATGTAAGACCTTGGGGATGGTGGAAACCTGTATATAAAACATTGAAAAATGAAGACCGTAGTTTTCAAAAAAACAATGATTTTACAAACGATATGTTCAATTGTGTCATTGGAATTGTGTGGCAATCCAGTATGATAGTTTTACCAGTATATTTTATGATTAGGGATTATCCAAAAGCGATTGCATCACTAATTATTTTCCTAATTACTTCAATTGTTTTAAAGTATACATGGTTAGATAAGGTTAGAGAAATTAAAGATTAAATAATTACTACACAAACCCTTGAAATGGATTATTGGGTGTATAAATTTAAAAAAAAATACACCCAAATAAATCCATAAAATTAAAGTTTAACAAATTAAAAATAAAAAAAGTGAGTACAATTCCTTGGCAAGATAGACCTGAAAACAGTAATGATGTAATGTGGAGATATACAGAAAATCCAATCATTGATCGTTATGCAATACCTACTTCAAACAGTGTTTTTAATAGTGCTGTAGTCCCATTTGGAGATGGTTTTGCAGGTGTTTTCAGATGTGATAATAAGGCTGTTCAAATGAACATTTTTGCCGGTTTTAGTAAAGACGGAATCAATTGGGAAATCAATCACGAACCCATTGTAATGCAGGCCGGAAATACCGATATGATTGAATCGGCTTATAAATATGATCCTCGCGTAGTGTTTATTGAAGATCGTTATTGGATTACCTGGTGCAACGGATATAATGGGCCTACCATCGGTATTGGTTATACTTTTGATTTCGAAGAGTTTTTTCAATGTGAAAATGCTTATTTACCATTTAACCGAAACGGAGTTTTATTTCCCCAAAAAATCAATGGAAAATATGCCATGTTAAGTCGTCCTAGTGATAATGGACATACTCCTTTTGGTGATATTTGGATTAGTTATAGTCCGGATATGAAATACTGGGGTGAACACCGTTTAGTGATGAAACCAACGCCTTTTGAAGACAGTGCCTGGCAGTGTACTAAAATTGGAGCAGGTCCTATTCCTATTTTAACAGATGAAGGTTGGTTAATGATTTATCATGGGGTAATTAATACCTGTAATGGCTTCCGATATGCCATGGGAGCGGCAATTTTGGAAACTGACCAACCAGATAAAGTAAAATACAGAACACAACAGTATTTGTTAGGGCCAGCAGTAAATTATGAGCAAGTAGGTGATGTTCCTAATGTGGTTTTCCCTTGCGCTGCCTTACATGATACTGAAGAAGATAAATTAGCGGTGTATTATGGAGCTGCTGATACCGTTGTGGCAATGGCTTTTGGAAAATTAAGTGAAGTAATTCAATTTACTAAAGATAACAGTTTGTAATAAAGTATGATTGAAAAAATTAAAAGTATCGCAGTTGTATTAGGACTAGTTTCTACTATGGGTTTTGCCCAATCAAAAGAGATTACTCCTAAAAGTTATGTGGCTTATAAAACAACAGAAAAAGTAGTTATTGATGGAGAAGATTCTGAAAGCTCTTGGTCAAAAGCAGAGTGGACAGATATTTTTGTAGATATTGAAGGAGTTGAAAAACCAAAGTATGAAACTAAGGTAAAAATGCTTTGGGATGATAAGAATTATTACATCCTTGCTAAAATACAGGAACCTGATGTTTGGGCTAACTTAAAACAACACGATACCATTATTTTTTACAACAATGATTTTGAGGTTTTTATTGATCCGGATGGCGATACTTACAACTATTACGAACTAGAAATTAATGCATTAAATACTGTTTGGGATTTATTCATCAATAAACCTTACCGTGAAAGAAATGTAGTTCTGAACGACTGGAATATTACCGGTTTGAAATCGGCAGTTAAAGTGCATGGAACTATCAATAACCCAAAAGATACTGATGAAGGTTGGGTGCTTGAAATTGCTATTCCATGGGCTGCTTATCAAAAATCTTACGGAGAGGATAATGTTCCTAGAGATAAATTCTGGAGAGTGAATTTCTCCAGAGTCAATTGGCAATACGATATTATAAACGGACAATACTTTCGTAAAAAAGAGGAAAGCGGAAAGTTTTTACCGGAATACAACTGGGTTTGGTCTCCACAAGGTGTAATTAATATGCACGAACCTGAAAAATGGGGATATGTTTATTTTTCAACCCAAGAAATAGGAAATAAAGTAAGTTTTACAATTCCTCAGGATGATAAAATCAAATGGGAACTATTCCGATTGTATCGAGCTCAAAAACAATTTTTATCATCCAAAAAGCATTGGGCAACTTCGATTAATGAACTATCAAAAAGTCCAATAAAAATTGATACTACGATTATTTCTCCTAAATTAGAGAACAATAGTTTTGGCTGGATTATTTGGGTAAAAAGTCCTTTTTCACAAAAGACCTTTATCATCAAAGAAGATGGTCAGTTTATAGAGAAATAGAATAATAATAAGCTACTCAAGAATGAAAATAAGTCTTTACATAGTAATTATAAGTTGTTTTTTGTCCTGTGCTTCAATGGATGCTCAAAAAAAGAACAAAACGGAAAGCCCTAAAATAATTGGTTACGTTGCTGGGTATGAGGATTTTGATCCAGCTAAGGTTGATGCCTCTAAGTTAACCCATGTGAATTATGCTTTTGCCAATATCGTAAATGGAAATGTCCAATTTGAATTGGCAACAGATGAGGCTAAAATCAAGTCTTTGATGGGACTTAAAAAACAAAATCCAACTTTGAAGATTTTATATTCTATTGGTGGATGGGTTTGGTCAGACCAATTTTCAAATATTGCAGCCTATGAAAATTCCAGAGTGCAATTTGCTAAAAGCGCAGTTCAGTTGATGAAAAAATACGATTTTGATGGCATTGATATTGATTGGGAATTTCCTGGACAACGCGCTGAGGACAATGTTTTTAGACCTTCTGACAAAGAAAATTTTACATTGTTATTGGCTGAATTACGCAAACAATTAGAGCTACAAACGGCAAAGGATAAAATACATTATTTGTTAAGTATTGCTTCTGGAGCCGATCAAACTTATTTGGACCATACCGATTTGAAATCGGCTCAGCAATATTTGGATTATATCAATATCATGTGTTATGATTTTTATAACGGATGGATGTATCAAACAGGACATCATGCTAATTTATTTCCTTCCAAAAATGAAAAATTTGGAGGAGATAATTTGAATAAAACCATTACGGCTTATTTAAAAACAGGAATTCCTGCTCATAAAATTATCTTAGGAATTCCTTTTTACGGAAGAAAATGGTCTAAGGTAAATCCTGAAAATAATGGTTTGTACCAATCAGCTCAAACAGGAGCAGAGATTATTGCCTTTTGGAAAATAAGAGAAGAAATGGCTTCAGGGAAATACAAAGAATACTATGATGAATCGGCTAAGGCTTCTTATTTGTGGAATCAACAAGATAGTGTTTTTATTTCCTATGAAACACCAAAGGACATCGAACTGAAAACAAAATTCATCAAGAATAAAAAATTAGGAGGAGCGATGTTTTGGGAATACAGTCTGGATAATAAGCAGGAATTACTGAATACGCTTTTTGAGAACATTAAAAAATAAATCAAATCCTAACTATTGAAATCAATTATTATGAAATATTTCCAATTACTATTATTCGGACTATTGGTTACTGCCTGTTCTAATAAGATGATTTCAACTGCTGAAATATCAAAAAACAAGCAGGATTTTGAATTTGGAGTTTGGATTGGGGCTGAAGCTAAACGCACTGATGATTCCTATACTAAGGAATTTAAAAAATACAAAGAAGGCGGAATTGATGAAGTTTTGATAAATACCAATACGAATCCTGATTTATTAAGAAGATTGGTGCCATTGGCAAAAAAAGAAGGGTTAAAAGTACATGCTTGGATTATGACGATGAATCGTCCAGGAGATGCAGTTGCTTTACAACATCCGGATTGGTATATGGTAAGCCGAAGTGGTAAATCCTGTTTCGATGAGCGTCCTTATGTAGATTATTACCAATGGTTGTCTCCAAGTCATCCTGAGGCTCGTCAACATATTTATGATTTATTGGAAGGATTGGCAAAAGTAGAAGGAATAGAAAGTGTCCACTTAGATTACATTCGTTATCCAGATGTTTTTTTACCAATTGGTTTGTTACCAAAATATAATTTGGTTCAAAATACCGAACTTCCAGATTACGATTTTGATTATTCGGATGCCAGTGTCAATACATTTGTAAAGGAATTTGGTAGAGACCCAAGAAAAATGGAACATCCAGAAATTGATATGGAATGGAAACAATTTCGTCTAAATCAAATCCGAAATGTGGTTAATCACGCCTATGAAATCGCTCATAAATATGGTAAAACTTTAACAGCAGCTGTTTTTCCATATCCAGAAATGGCGGATCATATGGTGCGTCAACGTTGGGATAAATGGAATATTGATGAAGTGTATCCAATGATTTATCACAATTTTTATAATGAAGGAATCAATTGGATTGGTTTTGCAACGCAACAAGGAGTAAATGATACTAAGGGAAGAATGACTCAATTGAATACTGGAATTTATATTCCTGGTATACAATCGGAAGAAGAATTGAGACAATCTATTTTATTAGCAAAGAAAAATGGAGCAAAAGGAGTCGCTTTTTTTGATGGAAATGCTATTTCAGAAGCTTATTTGAAAGTGATTGCTGCAACTAAAAAAAGTTTAAAATAAATTGCAAACTAAATCTAAACACTAACTAAATCTAAGACTATGTCAAACAGAAGAAATTTTATAAAAAAAACGACTTTAGGAACCATAGGCTTAGGTACTTTTTTAGGAGTCAATGGAATGACTAAGCCGGAGACTCCTTTACAAAGTGCTATGGTAAAATCGAAAAAGAAGCCTGTTGTTATTTCAACTTGGAATCATGGTTTGCCAGCAAATGAGGAAACTTGGAAACAAATTAAGGCGGGAAAAAAAGCGTTAGATGCCCTTGAAGCTGGTTTGAGAATTCCAGAGGCAGATCCTAAAGTAAGAAGTGTAGGTTATGGTGGTTATCCTGATCGTGAGGGTAAAGTGACTTTGGATGCTTGTATAATGGATCACAATAGTAATTGTGGTTCCGTTTCTTTTTTACAAGGAATTATGCATCCTATTTCGGTTGCTAAAAGAGTATTGGAGAACACACCTCACGTGATGTTATCCGGTGCAGGTGCTTTACAATTTGCTTTAGCAGAAGGATTTAAAGAAGAAAATTTATTGACAGCTGAAGCTGAAAAAGATTGGAAAAAATGGTTAGAAGAATCCAAATACAAACCTGTAATTAATTTTGAAAATCACGACACCATAAGTATGCTAATGATTGATGCCGATGGTAATTTGGCAGGTGGATGTACCACAAGTGGTGCTGCCTGGAAAATGCATGGTCGTGTAGGTGATTCACCTATTATTGGAGCGGGTCTTTTTTTGGATAATGAAGTAGGAGCTGCTGCTGCGACAGGATTAGGAGAGGCCGTTATAAGAACAGCAGGAAGTGCCATGGTTGTTGAATTAATGCGTCAGGGAAAAACACCTTATGAAGCTTGCAAGGAAATTACAGAACGTATCTACGAAAAACATAAAAACCATAAAGATATGGAATATTTACAAGTAGGATTCATTGCCTTGAATAAAAATGGGGAACATGGAGCCTATAGTTTACGTTCTGGTTTCAATTATGCTATTTGTGATGAGGATAAAGGAAACCGAATGGAAGATGCTAAGTTTAAAATGACTTGGGACAACTAATAAATATTGCATGACAAAATCAATTTTCATAGTTACTTTTTTACTAATCTCTTTTATTCCTACTATTGCGCAGGAATCAGTTCCTTATTGGCTAAATGAGAAGATAAATGAAGAGAATAGAGAACCAATGCATGCTGATTATTTCGTTTATGAAAATGAGCATCAGCTTACCAACAATGATTGGAAACTTTCAAAAAACTATCTAGATATAAATGGGCCTTGGAAGTTTAACTATGTTATAAGTCCAAATGACTTGCCTAAAGGTTTTGAAAAAAGTGATTTTGATGATTCAAAATGGGATGTTTTTAAAATTCCAGCCACTTGGGATGTAAATGGCTATGGATATCCGGTATATACCAACACCACTTACGATTTTGCTAAATATATAGCTATCAATCCACCTTTTGTTCCCGTAAATTATAACCCTACAGGGGTTTATAGAAGAGAGATTACTATTGGTGAAAATTGGAAAGAAAAAGCAATATTTCTTCACATTGGCGCGGCGAAATCAAATTTAACGGTTTGGATTAATGGTCAATATGTGGGTTATGGCGAAGATGGAAAGTTGCCTCAAGAATTTAATATTAGTCCATTTGTCAAAATAGGTAAAAACCTTATCGTTCTCAAGGTAATGAAATGGAGTGATGGTTCCTATTTAGAATGTCAGGATTTTTGGAGAATGAGTGGCATTACAAGAGAAAGTTATCTTTATGCAAGAAATAAAACACATATCAGAGATATCGAAATTAAATCCGATTTAGATGCAGCTTATCAAAATGCTTCTTTGAATATAACGGCTGTAATGGCAGGTCTAACAACAAAAAATAATTATTCTCTAGAAGTACAGTTAAAAGATGCAGCATCAGTTTTAGCTTCAAAAAGTATTGAATTAAAAGGGATTAATGATAGATTTAGTTTTGATTTTACAGTAAATAATCCAAGAAAGTGGAGTGCAGAAACGCCCAATTTATACCAAGTTATTTTTACTTTAAAAGATAAAAAAGGGAAAGTTGTAGAAGTGATTCCGCAACATGTTGGCTTTAGAAAAATAGAGATTAAAGGTGGCCAACTTCTAGTAAACGGTAAAGCAGTTTATATCAAAGGAGTAAATCGTCAAGAAACAGATCCAACCACTGGGCAAACTATTTCCAGAGCCCGCATGGAAGAAGATATCAAATTATTGAAACAATATAATATCAACGCCCTTAGAATGTCACATTATCCAAATGATGAATATTTCTATGAATTGTGCGATAAATATGGAATTTATGTAGTGGACGAAGCTAATTTAGAATCTCATGGTATGGGTTACGAAACTAGTAAAACGCTAGGTAATAAACCAGATTGGGAATTGGCTCATTTGCAACGGATTCAAAGAATGGTTGAAAGAGATAAAAATCATCCTTCTATCATTATTTGGAGTTTGGGTAATGAAGCAGGAAACGGCTATAATTTTTATCGCGCTTATTTATGGTTAAAAAACCGTGATAATTCAAGACCTATACAGTACGAAAGGGCTTCTTATGCTTCATGGGATGGTAAAAACATGAAATTCGATTGGAATTCAGATATTATTGATCCTCAGTATAGTGCTCCAACGGCCATGGAAGAATATTTACTTGCTAATCCTAATCCTGAGCGTCCGTATATTTTGAGTGAATATGCGCATGCGATGGGAAATTCAATGGGAAATTTTAAAGATTATTGGGATGTAATAAGAGCTCATAAAAATTTTCAAGGCGGTTTTATTTGGGACATGATTGATCAATCAGTTTATAAAACTAAAGAAGACGGAACTCGATTTTTTGCTTACGGAGGAGATTTTGGCCCCAAAGATGTACCTAGCGATAATAATTTTTTAAATAATGGTGTTTTTAATCCGGAAAGACAACCACATCCGCATGCTTATGAAGTTAGAAAGGTTTACCAAGACATACTGACATCTTGGAATGATAAAGAACAGAAAAGCATTAAGGTTTTCAATGAGTTTTTCTTTAAAGATTTATCGAACGTACGATTGCATTGGGAATTAGTTTTAGATGGAATTGTAGACAGTAAAGGAGTAATCGAAAACCTAAATATTAATCCTCAGGAATCACAAAATTTTATTTTACCAATTGAAATAAAGGGAAAGAAATTCCAGGAAGCTTTTATTAATGTAAGTTATCAGTTAAAAAAGGAAGAGCCTTTTTTGCCAAGAGATTTTGAAATAGCAAGGGAACAATTGGCTTTTCAAGGAAATTGGAAAAATGACATTACGGTTGCATCAGCTCATAAAATGCAGGTTGAAAAAACTGCAAATGCAATTACTTTCAAAGGAAATACAACTCAAATCACTTTTGATACAAAAACAGGCTTTATTTCTTCTTACCTATTTGAAAACCAATCTATTTTAAAAGAGGGCTATCAAATGCGTCCTAATTTTTGGCGTGCGCCAAATGATAATGATTTTGGAGCTGGATTGCAACATCAGCTATTACCTTGGAAATTAGCTATTCAAAATATAAAATTACTGGATTGGAACTATCAGGAAACAAAAAAACACACTTTTGTGGTTAATGCTAATTATAGTTTAGCCGAAGTATCTTCGGTGTTACAATTACAATATGAGATTAATAGTAATGGAGAAATTAATGTCCAACAACAATTAACTATAGATAAGACTAAAAAGGTTCCGATGCTTCCTAGATTTGGGATGGAATTAGTGTTACCAAAGAGTTTTAATACTTTGGAATACTATGGAAAAGGACCTCATGAAAATTATATAGATAGAAATTACAGTTCGGCAGTAGGATTGTACAAACAAACTGTTTCTGAGCAATATTATCCTTATATACGCCCACAGGAAACGGGAAATAAAACTGCAGTACGATGGTTGAATTTGTCAAACGATGCCATTCAATTAAGTATTTCATCAGATGAATTATTAAGTTTTACAGCTTTGCATTTTTTGAATGAAGATTTAGATGACGGATTAGAAAAACACCAACGTCATGCAGCTGATCTTCAGGAAAGAGAATTAACCAGTTTAAAAATTGATTATAAACAAATGGGTGTGGGTGGTATTGATAGCTGGCAATCTTGGCCTATGGAAAAATACCGACTTTTAGATTCTATTTATAAATACCAATTTACAATTAAACCCAAATTAAAATAAGTCATTATGACAAAATTTAAACAAATACTTGCATTTATTTTAGTAGCATTTCTGTATGGAACAACTACAGAAATAGTGGCTCAAAATCAAACGAATACGATCATTCCCAAACCACTTAGCTCTATTGTGAAAGAGGGAAAATTTCAATTTTCATCTAATACCAAGTTTGTTGTAAAAGGAGAGGATCAAAAGGAAATAGCCAATGCTTTGATTGCTAAATTTCAAATGGCAGCCGGATGGAAACCTCAATTAACAACTAAAAAAGTTAAAACGAATTTCATCACTTTTAAAGTTGATAAAAAATTAAATAGAGAAGCCTATATATTGGATATTTCATCCAAAAGTATCATCATTTCAGCCAGTGAAAACGCAGGTTTTATTTATGGTCTGGAAAGTGTGAGACAGTTATTGCCTACTGCTATTGAAAGTAAAAAACAAATCGCTAATGTAGATTGGTCTGTTCCAAATGGTATCATAATCGATGAACCTCGTTTTCAATGGAGAGGTTTGATGTTAGATTTATCGCGTCATTTTTTCGACAAATCATATATTATGGCTACCATAGATCGTTTGTCGATGCTGAAAATGAATATCTTGCATTTACATTTAGTTGATGATCAAGGTTGGCGAATTGAAATAAAAAAATATCCAAAATTGACTGATGTTGGCGCTTGGAGAGTCAATCAGGAAAATTTAGCCTGGAATGCGAGATTAAAAGTAGATCCAGATGAAAAAGGCACTTATGGAGGTTTTTTGACTCAAGAAGAGCTTAAAGAAATTGTAAAATATGCTCAAAAGAAAAATATTCAAATCATTCCTGAAATAGAAATGCCTGCTCATGTAAGTTGCGCTATTGCGGCATATCCGGAATTAGCTTGTTTTAATCAACGTATTGGCGTACCATCTGGCGGTGTTTGGCCAATAACAGATATTTATTGTGCTGGTAAAGAATCGACTTTTGAGTTTTTGCAAAATGTTTTAGACGAAGTAATGGCTATTTTTCCATCTAAATACATTCATATAGGTGGGGATGAAGCTAGCAAAACCAATTGGGAAAAATGTCCCCATTGTCAAAAAAGAATGCAAGAGGAATTTTTAAAGAACACCCATGAATTACAAAGTTATTTTGTAAAAAGAATTGAAAAATATATCGTTTCTAAAGGGAAAAAGTTAATTGGTTGGGATGAGATTTTAGAAGGTGGTCTAGCTCCTGAAGCAACCGTTATGAGTTGGCAAGGAAACGAAGGAGGTATTGAAGCCTCTAAACACGGACATGATGTAATTATGTCTCCACAATCGCATTGCTATTTTGATCATTATCAAGGCCCTCAAAATGAAGAACCTATTGCTTTTGGAGGTTATTCTCCAATTAGTAAGGTGTATGGTTTTGATCCTGTTGTAAAAGAAATGTCTCCGGAACAAGCTAAATATGTTTTAGGAGGACAGGCTAATTTATGGTCTGAATATATTCCTACTACGCAACAATCAGAATATATGATTTTCCCTAGAATTGCTGCGATGTCAGAAGTTTTATGGAGTCAAAAAGAAGCACGAAATTGGACTGATTTTACCAAAAGGTTACCTTATCTATTAGAACGTTATGATTTCTTAGGAATTAATTATGCAAAAAGCGCTTTCTTAGTATCTAGTATTACTACTGCGGATATCCAAAACAAGCAATTAAAAATTAGCCTTAAAAATGAGTTTCCTAATGCAGATATTCGCTATGTTTTAGGAAATGGCGATATTAATACTCAGGCGATTCCATACAAAGATGTAATTACAATTACGGAATCGACCGTTCTAAAAGCTTCATTATTTCAAAATGACAGACCGGTTGGGAAAGTATATATAGATTCTATTAAGTTTCATACAGCAGTTGCTAAAAAAATTGATTTTAAAAATGCATATCATAAAAGTTATCAGGGAAGTAGTCCATTGAGCTTAGTAGATGTAGTACGCGGATCCAAAAATTTTCATGACGGACAATGGCAGGCTTGGTTAGTCAATGATATGGAAGCAACTATTGATATGGATGAAAATACAGCTATTCATCAGCTTACTTTAGGCGCCTTAGAAAGTCAAGGTTCAGGAATTTATTTTCCAATAAAAATTCAAGTTTTGCTATCGAATGATGGAGTGAATTTTAAAGAAGTAGGTCAATTAGCTCGTCCCTATGCACCTAACTTAAATGCCGAAATAAAAGATTTTACGATCAATTTTGATACTACAAAAGCGAGATATGTAAAAGTGATTGCGACTAACTTGAAGACGAGTCCTAAAGGCGATAGTTCCTTTATGTTTTTTGATGAAATTTTAATCGACTAAATAATAAATATAAATACAATAAGATGAAAAAAGGATTATTCATATTAGCCGTTTTGTTTTCGGTTCAACTATTTTCACAAGCCATTTATGAAGATGAAAGATACGTTCCAGAGACCGATCCATTAGTGCTGAAAAATTTAGATGAATGGCAAGGAAAAAAGTTCGGATTGTTAATGCATTGGGGGACTTATTCACAATGGGGAATTGTAGAATCCTGGTCAATTTGTCCAGAAGATTATGAATGGTGTGAAAGAAAAAAAGGAAGTAATCCAGCTAATTACAATCAATACATTGCCGACTATGAGGGATTGAGAAAAACATTTAATCCTGTAAAATTTGATCCGGAAAAATGGGCCAAAGCTGCAAAATATGCTGGTATGAAATACATGGTTTTCACTACAAAACACCATGATGGTTTTAATATGTATGATACCAAATATTCTGATTATAAAATAACAAACAAAGACGTTCCTTTTCACACAAATCCTAAAGCCGATGTTTTAAAAGAAGTTTTCAATTCATTTAGAGGCGTTGGAATTTCTACTGGTGCTTATTTTTCTAAACCAGATTGGCATAGTCCCTATTATTGGGATCCTTATTTTCCTCCATTTGATAGAAATGTAAACTATGATCCGGCTTTATATCCAGAAAAATGGCAAAAATTTGTTGATTTTACACACAATCAAATTTTAGAAATCTTAACTAACTATGGTAAAGTTGATATTTTATGGTTAGATGGTGGATGGGTTCGAAAAAGAGACCAAGTAAATATCAAAGAAAACTACGATGAAAAATTTGCTGAAAATGAAGCTAAAAATGGTTTCATCAAGCACAGAGTAGTAGATCAAGATCCAAAAATGGATGAGTTAGTTGTTAAAGCGCGTGCAAAACAACCAGGATTAATCGTTGTGGATAGAGCTGTTCATGGTAAAAATCAAAACTATTTAACTCCTGAAGGACGTGTTCCTGCTAAAACATTGCCTTACCCATGGGAATCTTGTATTCCAGCAGGTGGAGGATGGTCTTATACTCCTGATGCGAAATATTTTACCGGAAGAGAAGGGATTCACTTGTTGATTGATATTGTGGCAAAAGGTGGAAACTTATTACTTAATATTGCTCCAAGTCCGGAAGGAGAATGGGATAAGGGAGCTTACGATTTGTTACAAGCTTATGGCGATTGGATGAAGGTAAATAGTACAGCAATTTATAATACAAAACCAATTGAGCCTTATAAAGAAGGAAATATCTGTTTTACACAAAATAAAGTGGGTAATGTGTTTGCATTCTATTTAGCTAAAGAAGGAGAAAATAAACTTCCAGCTGAAGTTATAGTGCAATCAATTAGTCCAAAAAAAGGAACGAAAATTACGCTGTTAGGTTCAAAAACGGCATTGAAATGGACTAAATTAGACAAAGGATTTAAAGTTTCAATTCCTGAAAATTTAAGAAATAATTTGCCATGCAAAGAAGCTTGGACTTTAAAAATTGAATCGATTAACAGATAAAATTAAATTATGCTTTTAAACAAAAGGATACTACTACAAACAGCATGTGTAAGCATGCTGTTTTTTAGCACACTTCTACTGGCTCAACAACCGGCTGATTATGTAAATCCCTTTATAGGGACTTCAAATTTTGGTGCCTGTATTCCGGGACCCATAGCACCAAGAGGAATGGCTAGTATTAGTCCGTTTAATGTATCTGGTCCGCAAAATCGCCCTTTAGAAAAAGATAGTCAGTGGTTGTCTAATCCTTATGTAAATGAAAATAAATTTCTAACGGGTTTTAGTCATGTAAATTTAAGTGGTGTGGGTTGTCCTGATTTAGGGGTTATTTTACTCATGCCAACTAACGGAAATATTGAAACCAATCATTTGAAATATGGTTCAACCTATTCGAACGAAGTGGCAAAAACAGCCTATTATGGGTTAACAATAGACAAATACAATATTAAAGCTGAATTTACAGCTTCTAAAAGAGTGGGAGTAAGCAAATTTACTTTCCCGAAAGGGCAATCCAATATTTTACTCAATTTAGGTGTTGGTTTAACCAATGAAGAAGGAGCAATGGTAAAAGTAGTGTCTCCAACTGAAATTGAAGGAATGCGTAGTGTAGGATCTTTTTGTTATAACAGTCCAGAGGACGCTTATCCAGTGTATTTTGTAGCCCAATTTTCAAAACCAGCTACGACGTTTGGTCTTTGGAAAAAACCATCAAAATATGAAGGAGCCGAAGCACAATGGATGGGCTATAACGGTAAAACCAGAATGATGGAAAATACGACCAAAATGGTTGTAGGAGATAGTATTGGTACTTATTTTAGGTATAATTTTGATAAAGAAGAAGTTGTAGAAGTCAAAATTGGAGTTTCCTACGTAAGTATTGCAAATGCCAGAGAAAATTTAGAAAAAGAAACGGCTAATCAGTCTTTTGACGCTGTTTACAAAGCTACTTATAACGAATGGAACGAAGCGCTTTCTAAAATTTTAGTAGAAGGAGGGACAAAGGAAGACAAAACTATTTTCTATACGGCCTTGTATCATACATTAATTCATCCCAATACACTGAATGATGTAAATGGAGAATATCCTGAAATTAAAAGGAGTAAAGTAGGAAAGACTGACGGTACTCGTTACACTGTTTTTTCATTGTGGGATACCTATCGAAATTTGCATCAATTGATGTCTTTGGTTTACCCAAAACAACAATCGAATATGGTAAAAAGTATGATCGAAATGTATGATGAGAATGGCTGGTTACCGAAATGGGAGTTGAATTCTACTGAAACATTTACGATGGTGGGAGATCCTGCTAGTATTGTAATTGCAGATACCTATCTAAAAGGAATTCGAGATTTTGATGTTCAAAAAGCCTATCAAGCCATGTTAAAAGGAGCCGACCAATTGACAGCTAATCCTTTACGAAATGGATTAAAAGACTATATCGAAAAAGGATATTTAACAACGAATGATAAAGGACCGGTTTCAACTACGCAAGAATACAATGCCGCTGATTATGCAATTTCCCTTTTGGCAAAGGAACTTGGAAAAAAGGATGATTTTTTACGATTTAAAAATCGCTCTTTGTCTTATCGAAAATTATTCGATAAAAATTTAAAACTTTTACGTCCGCGATTAGCCAATGGAAAATGGTACGAGCCATTTGATCCAAATTCAGGAGCTAATTTTGAAGAAAATGTCGGATTTATTGAAGGCAATGCTTGGCAATATGCTTTTATGGTTCCTCATGATATAAAAGGCTTAATTAAACTAATGGGAGGTGAAAAATCTTTTTCAAATCAGTTGCAAAAAGTTTTTGATACCAAACAATTTGACATGGCTAACGAACCAGATATTGCTTATCCTTATTTGTTTAATTATTTAAAAGGAGAGGAATGGAAAGCTCAGGATTTGGTTAAAAAATTAGTACATCAGTATTTTACCAATCAGCCTAAAGGTTTACCTGGAAATGATGATACAGGAACGATGTCGGCTTGGTTAGTTTATTCAATGATGGGGATTTATCCTATTGCGCCAGGAGCACCTGTTTACACTATTACAACTCCTATGTTTGATAAAATAACAATAGCATTAGATTCTAATTATTACCAAAAGAAAGCTGTTGTAATTGAGAAAGAAAAAAATCAAAATGGAAGAATTAAAGCAATCGAATTAAACGGAAAAAAACACAATAGTTATTTTATTTCTCATGAGAATTTGGTGAATGGAAATTCGCTTAAAATAATTCAAAATTAAAACAAACCCTACTATGTTAGC
>JALRGZ010000161.1 GCA_023253295.1 Flavobacterium sp. | reverse complement strand
TAACATCAAAACTATAAAAAAACATAGCTTTGTAACTTCAAAAAGAGATTATGATTAACCCTTCTGCATCTGGTTGGATTGATAAATTTTTCACCAAACAAGAGTTCAAGAAACAACATCTTTTCTTGGACACAGATTCTTTTTACAAAAAAACAAGAGCAACTGGATTTATATACGGTCATATTATTTCGTTTGAAACACCGATGCCTGTTGACACCAAAGGTTGGGTACAAAATGAAATCCCTAAAGTAGCTTTATTAAATACTCTTTATGGCATTTATGGTTTAATCACTCAGGATACAAACACTGATTCTTTTATTAAAAAAGCTTTAGACTTTTATGATGATTTACACCCACAGGGATTTAGTTTATTTAAAAAAGTATTACCTAATGGTGCTCCTTCTTTAAATCTTGAAAAAATTATTGATACGCGTGTTCAAACGAATGTGGACATCATCAATAAAAACTTTTCGCATATCGTAACTAATGCTTTACTTTTTATTGATATTTTGGCTTTTGGACAATATTTACGAAATGGTAAAATTCCTGAGAAATACCTAAAAAAAATAGAAGAGGCTGTAATTAGTGTGGTAACATTAGCTTTAAAGATTAAGACCAATAAATCTAACTATGATGATTTATTAATTAAACTTTTTGAAGCTTCGGTTCGCTACAGTAAATTTTCTAAAATTAGTGTTCAAAACTTAGACGACCTCTATTTGGAATATTTTAGTTCTGATTTGGAGAAATACTATTTGATGGATATGGCTGGCATGGCCATATGGAGTGATGGCGAAATTGAAAATGAAGAAATCTATTTTTTACATAAACTGGCTGAAAACCTGAAAATATCATCTGATTTTGTAACCGAAAGTATCCAAAACACTGATGAATTTATTACAAAATACAAGACTGAGATTCCTTATTTCAATTATTCTAATCCTGTAAAACATTTTTACGACCAAACCACTCAAAGTGTAATAACCCTTGTTAGCCGAAATAAAAACCGACTATTAAAGGAAATCATTCAAAGTAAAGAATTGATGCTCTTGCTGGCTTATTCTACACGAAGAGACCTCACAGAAAAAGAAAAAAAGAAGGTTAAAAAACAGTTGTTAGATATCTGTAAAACGATACCCTCTCTAACCATTTTCTTATTACCGGGAGGAAGTTTATTACTACCTATCCTGATTAAATTTATCCCTACACTGCTTCCTTCTGCTTTCAACGAAAACATGGACAACGAATAATAAAAAAATCGCCTTGAAGGCGATTTTTTATTATAAATTCAACTGATATACTTCATCTAATTCTTGATTGGAACTCATATTTACGTTCAAATCGGTTACAAAACCTGAATTTAATCCATAAACCCAACCGTGCAGGGTTAATTCCTGTTTGTGTTTCCAGGCAGTTTGCACAATCGATGTTTTAGCTAAATCAAAAACCTGCTCTTTTACATTGATTTCTACAAATGTATTAAAACGGGTTGTTTCATCAAAAATAGAATCCAAATAAGCATTATGTAAGCGATAAACATCTTTAATATGTCTAATCCAGTTGTCTATAATTCCTATTGATTGATTTCCCATTGCGGCTTTGACACCACCACAACCATAATGACCACAAACTATTACATGCTTTACTTTTAAAACATTCACTGCATAATCCAGCACGCTCAGCATATTCATATCCGAATGTACAACCATATTAGCAATATTTCGATGTACAAATACTTCTCCTGGTCTGGCTCCAATAATTTCATTGGCTGGCACGCGACTGTCTGAACAACCAATCCATAACAATGGTGGTGTTTGTCCTTTGGCTAAATCAGCAAAATAATTAGGATCCTTTTCCAATGCTTTTTCGACCCATTCTTTATTATTATCCAATATTTTTTTATAAAAATCATCCATTTTCTTTAATTTTATTGTTGCATTTAAAAAGTTTCTTTCTTTACCATTGCTCTTTTGGCTACATCATAATAATGCTCAATTGAAACATTATTTGGTGATTCATCTGAATTTTCCAACTGATATACCTTTTTGAAACCTTTCAGTTTTACCTTAATATTATCTTCAACAGCCCTAATTGTTTTAAATTCTTTGATTAAATCTAAAATATCATGGGCTATATAAACCGTATCATGCGCAGTTATAATTACCTTAGAATTTTCAGGAATATCATTCAAAGTTCTTTTAATTGCAGCCTTATTTAAAAATGAAACTTCCTGAGCTAAATCGATATGAATAATATCTCCGTCAACATATTCTTCTTTTTTAAATTTATAAGCACGTTGCATATTTCCTTTGAGAATAAAAACAATACTAATAACAATTCCCAAAGCAACCCCTTTTAATAAATCTGTAAAAACTACAGCCACAACAGTAGCGATAAAAGGGAAATAAAGATATTGATTACGAGTTAGAAACTTTTTAAAATCAATATTGTTATAAAATTTATAAATACAATATATCAGGATAATTAATGACAAAACAGCAAATGCTCCCGTTATACTAATATCAGTATTATCATAGGCTATTTTAATTGCAATTAGAGAAATTATAAACAAATTGACACCAGATGGCATAAATCCTGCGAAATGCTTGATATTTGGAACAGCCAATTTATACCCAATCAATAATAAAATGGCAGCTAAAGTCGCCAGAGGTATTTTATTCAAAATTGTTGGCACAGCCAAAACACTAATTAACAATAATACTCCATGAATAATTGCCGACATTTTAGATTTTGCTCCGGCAGTGTTATTAGCAGTTGTTCTAACCACTACTGAAGTCATTGGTAAACCACCTATTAAAGCACTAATCATATTCCCAATGCCTTGGGCTTTTAATTCTACATTAGTATCCGTATATCTTTTTTGAGCATCCATTCTATCAGCTGCTTCAATACAAAGTAAAGTTTCAATTGAAGCCACAACAGCAATTGTTATTCCCACAATCCAAACTTTTGAATTTGTAATTGCCGAAAAATCAGGAGTTACAATAATATCAGCGAAGTCTTCCAAAGATGTCGGAACAGGTAAACTTACTAAGTGTGATTGCATTACAGCTAAATTACTTCCTGACTGAATAAAAAATTCATTCAATAATACCCCCACAATAACAGCTACTAAAGCTGGAGGTACTAATTTTAAATCTTTTAAATAAGGAATTTTTACCCAAAAAATTAAAATGAGTAATGAAACAACTGTAATAATTACTGCTCCTAACTGAATGTGTCCTATCACTGAAAAAATTTCAGAAAAAGTATTTAAACCATCTTGTTGAATAAAAGCTAAATCTCCTTCATAATCTTTATCATAACCAAATGCATGGGGTATTTGTTTTAAGAAAATAATTATCCCAATACCTGCAAGCATACCTTCAATTACATTGGTGGGAAAATAATTGGAAATGCTACCTGCTTTAATAAAACCTAATAGAAGCTGAATTGCACCAGCAATTAATCCTGCCATTAAAAAGACACTAAACGAACCTAAATCTGTTATTGCGACAAGTATTATAGCTGTTAATCCTGCTGCCGGTCCAGAGACACTAATATGAGATTGACTCAAATATCCAACCACAATACCTCCGACAATACCAGCTATAATTCCCGAAAATAAAGGCGCTCCTGAAGCCAATGCAATTCCTAAACACAAAGGCAAAGCCACTAAAAAAACCACTAAACCTGATGCGAAATCATATTTAAGGTTTGCAAAAAGATCACCATGACGGGGCTTCATCCCGCCGTTACCGCAAAGATAAAGGTTCCAGCCATTTTCGGTTGCAATGATACCGACGTCTTTACTTTGTGCTTCGGCACATTCCCGGGTACAACCGGAAACAGCAAACTTAATCTTATGCGGTGCACGTAATCCCTTGTATCGGTTTTCTAATTCGATCGCTAAACCCACACTGTCATCGACACCGTA
>JALRGZ010000139.1 GCA_023253295.1 Flavobacterium sp. | reverse complement strand
AATTCTAAAAAAACACTACTTTTGCATCCCGATTGAATGAAATACTTCAATCCCACAATATTTTTAATCTTTAAATTATTTAAATTAAAATATATGAAAGCATACGTATTTCCAGGTCAGGGAGCTCAGTTTACAGGTATGGGTAAAGACTTATACGAAAACTCTCCTTTAGCAAAAGAATTGTTTGAAAAAGCAAACGAGATATTAGGTTTCCGCATTACAGACATCATGTTTGAAGGAACTGCTGAAGAATTGAAAGAGACAAAAGTAACACAACCAGCGGTATTTTTACACTCTGTAATTTTAGCTAAAACTTTAGAAGATTTCAAACCGGAAATGGTAGCAGGACACTCTTTAGGGGAATTTTCGGCTTTAGTAGCTAATGGGGCTTTGTCTTTTGAAGACGGATTAAAATTAGTTTCTCAAAGAGCTTTAGCAATGCAAAAAGCCTGCGAAATCACTCCATCAACTATGGCTGCTGTTTTAGGATTAGCTGATAATGTTGTAGAAGAAGTTTGTGCATCAATCGACGGTGTAGTCGTGGCTGCTAACTATAACTGCCCTGGACAATTAGTAATTTCAGGAGAATTTAAAGCAGTTGAATTGGCTTGCGAAAAAATGAAAGAAGCAGGTGCAAAACGTGCTTTATTATTACCGGTAGGTGGTGCTTTCCACTCACCAATGATGGAACCGGCAAGAGAAGAATTGGCTGCCGCTATCGAAGCAACTACATTCTCAACTCCTGTTTGCCCTGTTTATCAAAACGTAACTGCAGCTGCTGTTTCGGATGCAGAAGAAATCAAAAAGAACTTAATCATTCAATTGACTGCTCCTGTAAAATGGACACAATCAGTACAACAAATGATTGCCGATGGCGCTACTTTATTCACTGAAGTGGGACCAGGAAAAGTATTAACTGGATTAGTTGGTAAAATCAATAAAGAAGCTGCAACTGCAAATGCATAATTAGAAGTTTTTTTCAAAATAGTAAATCCTCATAAACTTGATGTTTGTGAGGATTTTTCTTTTTACAAAAAGTCTAATCTTTTAAAAAAGCCTAAAATTACATCCTGGAATTTTAGTTATCTTTGCCTAAAGAATTTCTTTCTATGATTTCAAATTTACGAACGGTAAACGTTATCCGTTATATCACTCCATTGCGAGAAGGAGGTTCCTTACCTGCCTTGGCAGAAGCGGATGACGATTTTAAATATGTCCTAAAATTTAGAGGTGCCGGTCACGGTGTAAAAGCTTTGATTGCTGAATTTTTGGGAGGCCAAATCGCAAAATTTCTTGGATTACCCGTTCCTGAATTGGTTTTTTGTGAACTTGACGAAGCTTTTGGAAGAACAGAAGCCGATGAAGAAATTCAAGATTTATTAAAATTTAGCCAAGGACTAAATCTTGGTTTGCATTATTTGTCTGGAGCTATCACTTATGATGCCGCAGCCAATGAATGTGAAGCTTTATTAGCATCTAAAATTGTTTGGTTAGATTCTTTTATTACCAATGTTGACAGGACCTTCAAAAACACCAATCTTTTAATTTGGAAAAAAGAACTTTGGTTAATTGACCATGGCGCTTCTTTTTATTTCCACCATTCATGGACTAATTGGGAGAAAACTGCACTAACACCTTTTGCTTTAATAAAAGACCATGTTTTATTACCAAGAGCAAACAAACTTGAAGAAGTACATCAAGAATTTACAGCAAAATTAAATGAGACTGTACTCAAAGAAATTGTAAATCAAATTCCGGAAGACTGGCTTCAATGGGAAGATCAGGCGATTACAGCTGAAGAAATAAAAGCTGTTTATTTTCAATTTTTAAGTATGCGTTTACAGAACGCTGAAGTATTTTTAAAACAAGCACAAGATGCACGAAAAACACTTATATGATTATGCAGTAGTTCGTGTAGTACCCAGAGTAGAACGCGAAGAATTTATCAATGTGGGTTTGATACTATATTGCAAGCGTCAAAAATATTTACGTATTCAATATCAAATCCCATCTGAAAAAATCAGTTCTTTTTGTAAAGAATTTGACTTAGACCAACTTAAAATTAATTTAGATTCTTTTGTTGCCATTTGTGAAGGCAAAAAACATGCCGGCCCTATTGCTCAATTAGAAAAAGACGAACGTTTTAGATGGTTAACAGCGGTAAAAAGTTCGAGTATCCAGACCTCCAGACCTCATTCAGGATTTAGTACGGATTTAGATAAAACTTTTGAAAAATTATATAACGAATTAGTATTATAAAAAACAAATTCCTCTTTAACTTAGGTTTGGAGGAATTTTCATTTAAACTCTTTTGCTTCTTCACAATGATTATTCATAATTCCAGTAATCAAATAATCATTGGCTCTTTTTTCAAAGAAAATATACCAAGTAGTTCTGGCATTCGATTTGTAAAAAATATAATTAGAACCTAAGTGTTGTAATTTTGAAGGTGTTATTTTATGTGAACTTAGATTGATATTCTCAGAAACAGCATCATAAATTCTTACTACATAATCCTCAGCCGATTCTATAAAACCAAAATATTCTTCTTTATATAATCCCCTAACTAATTCATCCAGATAAGCAATGACATGAGGGGTATAAATAACTTTTATTTTCCCCACCATTCCCTGATTCTTTTTATAGATTCTGCCTTAGCTTCCTCAGGAGTATAGCCTTTTTTAAATTCAGCATCAAAATCAAAAGTTTCAGGATCAATTCCTTTTTGTTTAGTTATAATTCGTTCGTAAGAAGTGATTTCCTCCTCGACTTGATCTATTTTAGATTTTTTCCCTTTAGCATTCATAATCTTCTTATTTTTAAACTATAACTAAGTTACAACTATTTCTTTTAACGAAAAAATCCCAAATTGGCAGTTGCTAATTTGGGATTTAAAAAATACTATTTTATACTTAGGAAGGTAATTTAAACGCTTGTCTGGCGATTAACAACCATTTCCCTTTTATTTTTTGCCAAATTAACACATTACCAATTTTGATGTCCTTCTCTACTCCGCTATCTTTAGTATGAGCAGCCAGATTATGTCTTACAATGGCAACATCACCACTAATTTGGATACTTTGGTTTTGAAATTCAATCGCCACAAAATCCGATTCGCCATTCATTAATTTCTCAATAAATACTTCCTGATTTTGAAGTACACCACTGGAGTGACCATAACTTAAATCTTTTGAAGTTATTTCTTTTAAGGATTTAACAGTCGGGTCGATCAAGGCTTTACGAAAAGCTTCTACTCTATTAGCAACTGCCATTTCATCTTGAGCAACATTTTTGGTTTGTGCCCAATTTGAAAAACTAATCAAAAACAAGGCTATCACTAATAAAGACTTTTTCATAATTATTGATTTAAAAATTCTAAAACAGAATCGGTAATAAATTGAATTTGCTCATCCTCTAATTCCGTGTGCATTGGTAGTGCAATTACTTCTTTCACTAATTGATTAGTCACTGGAAAATCTTCTTCTTTATATCGCACATCAACATAGGCTTTTTGCGAATGCAAAGGAATTGGATAATAAATAGCACAAGGAATCCCTTTGTTTAACAAATGTTGCATCAAACCATTTCGGTCTTTATCAATAATTCTCAACGTATATTGATGAAAAACGTGATTATTTTCGTTAGCATCAAATGAAGGCGTAACTATATTAGCATGAGATGATAATGCCGCATTATACTTTGAAGCAGCCTCACGACGCGCTTTATTATAATCATTTAAAAAAGGCAATTTAGCATTCAAAACAGCAGCCTGAATACTGTCTAATCTTGAATTCACACCTACTACATCATGGTGGTAACGCTCGTACATTCCATGATTTACAATTCCGCGAATGGTATGTGCTAAAACATCATCATTGGTAAAAATGGCACCACCATCACCATAACAACCTAGGTTTTTAGATGGAAAGAAAGAAGTAGCGCCTACATGACCAATAGTACCTACTTTCGTTTTTGTTCCTTTAGCTGAAACATAATCGGCACCTATAGCCTGTGCATTATCTTCAATAACATACAAATTATGTGCCGCAGCTAATTCCATAATTTCATCCATATTAGCCGCACGACCAAATAAATGTACAGGAACAATTGCTTTGGTTTTAGGTGTAATGGCAGCTTTAATTCTATCTAACGAAATATTCATCGTATCCACATCCACATCTACTAAAACCGGAGTTAATTGCAATAAAGCAATAACTTCTACAGTAGCTGCAAAAGTAAAATCGGCAGTAATTACCTCATCACCAGGTTGCAAACCTAATCCCATCATCGCAATTTGCAGCGCATCAGTTCCATTAGCACATGGAATTACATGTTTTGCCCCCAAATAATCTTCTAAAGATTTTTGAAATTGATGTACTTGAGGCCCATTGATATAAGCATTTGTATCCAAAACTTCCTGAATAGAAGTATTTACTGTAGCAGCAATTTTATCGTATTGACTCTTCAAGTCAACCATTTGAATTTTCTTCATTCCAACTATATTAATAATTTTAGAAAACTGTTGTTTTCACACTTCATTGTCTACAACAGTATTCTCCCAAAAGGGAAACAAAAATAGGTATTATTGATTTCAAACCAATGATTTTAAGCTAAAGAAAATGTAATTTAGCCGCAAAAAATATACGAATGCTTTTTCTATACAATTTCATAATTACAATTGCTAATTTTTCTTTAAAAATTGTCGCTATTTTTAATCCTAAAATAAAACTGTTTATTTTAGGAAGAAAAGAAATTTTCAATACGCTTTTGCAAAAAATCAACCCGAATGACAAAACCATTTGGTTTCATGCCGCCTCTTTAGGCGAATACGAACAAGGACTACCCGTTATTGAAAAAATAAAAGAAAAATATCCCTCACATAAAATTATACTGACCTTCTTCTCTCCCTCGGGATATGAAGTTAGAAAAAACAATACCATTGCTGACGCGACTGTTTACCTACCGATGGATACTAAAGGAAATGCTCAAAAATTCCTAAAACTGGTTCATCCTGAAATAGCTTTCTTCATCAAATATGAATATTGGCCTAATTACCTTAACGAACTCAAAAAACAAAACACTCCAACCTATTTAATTTCCGGTATTTTCAGAGATAACCAGATGTTTTTTAAATGGTATGGTCAGTTTTACAGAAAGGCTTTAGATACGTTTGCGTTCTTTTTTCTTCAGAATGAAACCTCTAAAAACCTACTCAATCAATTAGGAAAAACAAATGTCATTGTTTCCGGCGACACCCGTTTTGACAGAGTAGCCGCCATTTTGGAAAAAGACAATCACTTAGACTTTATTTCTGATTTCAAAAACGACACTTTAACTATTGTTATTGGAAGTTCTTGGCCAAAAGACGAAGAATTACTTATTGATTTCATGAATGCAACTACTCAAAGTGTAAAATTCATCATCGCTCCTCACAACATAAAAGGAGAACAAATCCAACAATTAAAAAACAGCATCAGGAAGAAAACAGTCCTTTTTAGCGAAAAAGAAAATAAAAACCTTGCCGAATTTGATATCTTCATAATTGATACCATTGGAATTCTAACCAAAATATACAGCTATGCTGATATTGCTTATGTGGGTGGTGGTTTTGGAAATCCTGGCGTTCACAACATTTTGGAACCAGCTACCTTTGGTGTTCCAATTGTTATTGGGCCAAACTACTCTCATTTTGCCGAAGCAACTTCACTTGTAAAACTTAAAGGTTGTATTTCTGTACAAAACAAAGAGGAATTAAAAACCATTTTTGATGATTTAATTACAAATACAAGTCTTAGAGAAAGCAAAGGAAAAATCTGCGAAGAATTTGTATCTCAAAACAAAGGAGCAACCAACATAATTTTAAAAACAATTTCGAAATAAACATAAAAAATCTCAAAATCAATTAGTTCTTATGAAATTTTTAAAACTATTCTTACTATTATTCATCATTCAAACACAGGCCCAACAAGGTGGTATGTGGATACCATCTCTATTGGACGGAATGAATGCAACCGAAATGAAAAACTTAGGTATGAAAATGACCATTAAAGACATTTATGATGTGAATCAATCCAGCCTTAAAGATGCTGTGCCCCAATTTAACGGAGGATGTACATCTGAAGTAATTTCCCCAAAAGGACTTTTACTTACCAATCACCATTGCGGATATGGTCAAATCCAATCGCATTCAACTGTAGAACACGACTATCTTGCAGATGGTTTTTGGGCATTTAAAATGGAAGACGAATTGCCTAATAAAGATTTGTATGTTACTTTCATCGTTAAAATCGAAGATGTTACTAAAGCTGTTTTAGAAGGAACTGCCTCTATAACAAACGAAGCTGAAAAACAGAAAAAAATCCAGGAAAATATTAGCCGACTTAGCAACACTTTACCAAAAGAAAGTTGGCAGGAAAACAAAATCAGAACTTTTTACGAAGGAAACCAATACATGCTTTTTGTAACCGAAACCTTTACTGATGTCCGTTTAGTAGGAGCTCCGCCTTCATCCATAGGGAAATTTGGATCAGATACTGACAACTGGGTTTGGCCACGTCACACAGGTGATTTTTCTATTTTTAGAATATATGCTGATAAAAACAATAAACCGGCTCCTTATTCTAAAGACAATGTTCCGTATACACCTAAACACTTCTTACCAATTTCACTTGACGGTGTAGCTGAAGATGATTTCACATTGGTTTTTGGATATCCTGGTAATACAAATGAATACTTACCTGCTGTTGCCATCAATCAAATAGTAAACGAATTAAATCCTGCAAAAATTGAAATCAGAGATAAAGCACTAAAAGTTGCCGACAGCTACATGAGGGAAGACAATGCTATTAAAATTCAATATGCCTCAAAATACGCGAGCATTGCTAATTATTGGAAAAAATGGATTGGAGAAAGTCAAGGCATTAAAAAATCGAATGCAATAGCCAAGAAACAAGAAGCCGAAAAAAAATTCCTTGACAAAGTTAACCAAGCAGGAAAGCAAAAAGAATATGGAAATCTTTTAAATGATTTCGAAAAAAACTATACTGAAATAGCTCCTTATGCCTTAGCCAGAGATTATTTCCAGGAAATAGTATTACGAAATACAGAATTATTGAAAGTTGCTTACAATTTATACCAATTAGAACAAGTTTACAAAATCCAAGGTGAGCAATCTTTCAATGATCGTAAAAACAATCTAATAACAGCTCTTTCTGGTTTCTACAAAAATTTTAGCGCAAAAGTTGACCGAGATGTTTTTGAACAACTTATTAGTCTGTACGTTAATAAATCGCCAAAACAATTTTTACCACAAAGTCTAAACAACATAGATACTAAAAAACTAACTACTGATATTTATTCAACTAGTAAATTATCAAACTATGAAGATTTAAAACAGCTATTAACCGGAGATGCCAAAACAGTACTTAATAGCATTAATCAAGACAAAGCTTTTCAACTTGTAAAAGAATTAACTATTAAATACAACACAGAAATTCTTCCAAAATACGATGAATTGAATTTAAAAATTACTTCGCTGCAACGCAGCTACATGAAAGCACAGTTAGAGTTAAACAAAGACAGTCGTATTTTCCCAGATGCCAATAGTACATTAAGAGTTACTTACGGAAAAGTAAAAGGATATGAGCCAAAAGACGCAACTATCTACAAACCCATGAGCTACTTAGAAGGTGTTATGGAGAAATACATCCCTGACGATTACGAATTCAATGTTTCTCCAAAACTAAT
>JALRGZ010000101.1 GCA_023253295.1 Flavobacterium sp. | reverse complement strand
GTTTTAGAAATGTTATTGCCGGAAATCTTATCTGTTCAGTGTTTAATTATTGTGCCGTCTCGTGAATTAGGTTTGCAAATTGAACAGGTTTGGAAAAAAATGGGAACTGCTTATAAGGTAAATGTTTGCTACGGTGGACATTCGATGGAAACTGAAATTAAAAATTTAAGTAATCCTCCGGCTGTTTTAATAGGAACACCAGGTAGAATTGCCGATCATATCGAAAGAGGAAGTTTTCGTTTGGATAAAATTCAGACCTTAATTTTAGACGAGTTTGACAAATCCTTACAGCTTGGATTCCACGAACAAATGTCTTTTATTATTGGGAAATTATCGAAAGTCAACAAACGAGTTTTGGTTTCGGCTACTTCTGATATTGAGATTCCAAAATATACCCGAGTAGTTAATCCAACCGTTTTGGATTTCATTCCAGAACAAGAAACAGTATCGAATCTTTCGACTAAATTGGTTTTTTCAAAAGAAAAAGATAAACTCAATACTTTATTCCAATTGCTTTGTTTCATCCAATCGGAATCGGCAATTGTATTTTGTAATCATCGTGATGCGGCTGAGCGTATTAGTGATACTTTAAATGAAAAAGGGATTTACTCAACCTATTATCATGGCGGAATGGATCAGGAAGAACGTGAACGCGCGCTGATTCAGTTTCGAAATGGCAGTGTGAGTTATTTGATAACTACCGATTTAGCAGCTCGCGGACTCGATATTCCCGAAATGAATCACGTTATTCATTATCATTTGCCTTTAAAAGAAGATGAGTTCACACATAGAAATGGTCGTACTGCCCGTATGACGGCGACAGGTACTGCATACATCATCGCACATGAATCCGAGAAAAAAATGGAGTATGTAGATTATGAAAATATCGAAGTTTTGTCGGTAGAGCATGCCAAGTCTTTACCCAAAGCACCACAGTTTCAAACCATTTATATTAGTGGTGGAAAGAAAAATAAATTGAATAAAATTGACATTGTTGGTTTCTTTTCTCAAAAAGGGAAATTGGAAAAAGGCGATTTAGGTTTGATTGAAGTCAAAGATTTTATCTCTTTTGCTGCCGTAAAATTCCCTAAAGTAAAAAGTTTGTTGCAAAATATTCAGGATGAAAAAATGAAAGGTAAGAAATATAAAATTCAGGTCGCCCGTAACGTGATTAAGAAAGTAGAGGAGTAGTTTTTGAGACTGCAGAATGCAGTTTTCAGATCTCAGAATAAAAAAAGATTTCAGAAAGAACTTATTCTTAATCTGAAATCTTTTTCGTTTAATTGAAATCTTTTGTCTGAAGACTGCATTCTCAAATCTGCATTTTGCAAACTATATCTTCTTCACGTATTGTGTTATGATTACAATCATCTGACCGTCAACCTTTCCTTCAATGTATTCAGCGTTTTCATGGTCTAAACGGATGTTTCTCACCGCTGTTCCTTGTTTTGCAACCATACTCGAACCTTTTACTTTCAAGTCTTTGATTAAAACCACCGAGTCACCGTGTTCTAAAATCACTCCGTTACTATCACGGTGAATGATTTTGTTTTCGTCGTCTTCACCTTCGCCAGTCGCTTTTGCCCATTCTAAAATATCTTCTTCCAGATACATCATATCCAGTAATTCCTGAGGCCAACCCGCAGCACGTAAACGACTTAACATTCTCCAAGCTACCACTTGAACAGGAGTATGTTCGCTCCACATACTGTCATTTAAGCATCTCCAGTGATTTAAATCTTCGTTACCTGGGTTTTCGATTTGGTCTTTGCAAGTTGAACAAGCTAAAATAGCTTCGTCAATGCCTCCTTTTTTTGTTGGAAGTACTTCATACACTTTTAGGTTTTCCGTTGCGCCACAAAGTTCACATTTTCCTCCACTACGTTTATTTAATTCTCTGTCTAAGCTCATTTTTGATTTTTTTGGCGAATGTACACTTATTGAGTGCTACTTGCAAGTTTTGTGTGTGGTTTGTAGTTTTGGGTTTGTGGTTCAATAGAAATAATTAACCGCAAAGAGAATAAGTTTTTCGCAAAGTTTTTAAAGATTCAATAAAACTGTGGCTGAAATTTTTAAACATATAAGCCATATAAGTAATTTGAGTCATTTAAGTTTTATTCTCTATAAAAGTAGAGTGAAAGTTCAGATAAGTTATTTTCATAAATGAAAAGGAACGAAATCAATGTTTGAGATTTAAACAGCAAACCCTCCTATCGGCGAAGCATGGGAAATAAGTTTTAGCAAAGTTTAAAATCTGCCTTCTAACTTCTGCCTTCTGTCTTCTCACTTCTGCCTTCTGCTTTCTGAGTACTGCGACTGTCAACTAAAAAAAAACTACTTCACCCTCACCGCTTTTGGAACTAGTTTTTCATATTCTCCGCCATGACGCAATACATCACGAACAATACTCGAACTGATATATGATGTGCTAGCTGCAGTTAATAAGAATACCGTTTCAATTTTAGATAAATGCCTGTTGGTGTGGGCAATGGCTTTTTCAAACTCAAAATCGGCGGGATTACGCAAACCACGGAGGATAAAATTAGCGCCAATTCGTTTGCATAAATCAATGGTTAAGCCTTCATACGTAATTACTGAAACCTTAGGTTGGTCTTTAAATGTTTCCTCAATAAATCGTTTGCGTTCCTCAAGCGGAAACATATATTTCTTCTCGGCATTAACCCCGATAGCAATTACAATTTCATCAAAAAGAGGAATCCCTCTTTTGATAATGTCTTCATGACCTAAGGTAATAGGATCAAATGATCCCGGAAATATGGCTTTTCTCATTGTTGAGTAACTAAGTTTCTGAGAGGCTAAGTTACAAAGTTTTTAGGAGAGTTTGTTTTTTTGGGAGCTTCTTCCTGCCATTTGTTACAAGCATTTTGCTTTCAAACCCTTTTTCTAAGCCATTGCAGGAGCTTCCTTTGGTCGCTCTGCCGTGACAAGAAAAAGAAGTTTTCAAGCTGCAATGGCTTTTCACTGCTGTCAGGGCTATGTATGTTTGGTGGTTTTATGATGCTTAGTTTGTAAATCGATAATTATTTTGTAGGATAAATTTATATTTTTGGTAAAAGGTAATGTGTAACAAGCTTTTGTTAATCTAGCTCTTTTTGAGAGTATATGCAAAAGTTTGTTTCGGGTATTACAAATTAGTAATAAGTTATAATGAACAGTTATGAAAAAAGTAGATATTTCATCTAATTTAAATTCAAGAATCAAACTTTTTGCAGATTGGTTAAATAATGGCGGAGTAAAAACAATATGGTCAAATAATTTACTTGAAGATTTAATAAAAGTTAAGTTTAATTCTGATGGAAATGTTGATGAATCAACTGTTAGTTCTGTAGTTAGAGCTGCTCTTTTAGCATATGAAGGAACACAACTTACACCTCCTGCATATTCAACAGAATTTATGACAGAATATGAAACAACTTTACAGAAAGAGCTTTTTTTTGAACAAGTTAATATTGATTCTATAGAAGATTTTGAAGAAATTTTTAAAGAACATAAAAACTCAAGCAAAATATTATATCGTGGAGTAAGTGAAGCAAAATGGAGAATATATAGTTCACTCCAAAGATATTGGATAAATGAAAAAATATATATTAAAGGAATTGATTATAAATCTTTCGTAGAAAAAATCGTCTTAAATGCGAAAAAACAACAAGGAAATATACTTGAAAATTTTTTTAGAAAAAATGGTATAAGTCCGAACAATGATATAGCTGTTTTAAGTTTTTTACAACATTATGGCTGCCCAACACCTTTAGTTGATTGGTCAAATAGTTTTATGAATTCTTTATATTTTGCAACAGAAAATATGAGTGAAAGTAAAGATGAAGTTAGAGAAATTGAAAAATATTTTAGCGTTTATTATATAGAAGAAGAAAAACTTATTTCTACAAGTTTAGTAAGTGTTGTTGAAAAGGGAATTTTTGAAATGCAGCAGTATGTAAAAAAAGATGTTATACGAAACGGAGAAAATGAGGGTATTCATGAGACTGAAATGAATAAATTTTTTTCAAATGAAAGGCTTGAACTAGCAACTAAAATGTTGCATCAAAATAGCCTGATTGAGCATATTACTAAGATTGAAAGACTTATGACTTTTCCTTTAACTTACTTTTCTGATATTAATGAAGAAACCGATATACAATTTTCTTTAAATAATAGTATGAATATAATAAATCAACAAGGAGTGTTTATCTGGAATTCTGATCCTTTTAAGCCTATAGAACAAGTTGGTAACGAACAGTATGGTGAAAAAGGAGATGTGATTTACAGGTTTTCAAAATGTTATAATATAAATAAGAAATTGGCAAACTATATTCGAGAAAAAATAAAAAAAGAAGGTATTGATGAGAATTATATATATCCAAACCCTAAATTAATTGCCAAAAAATCTTTCGAAGAAACAATAGTTAGTTGCTAGCAGCAGTAAAAAAAAAAAATGAGATTTTGGACTTAACCGAAAAGATGAGTAGACAGTTTTACTACTTTGTGGAGTTACTGGATGCGATTGCTTCGCTGCGCTCGCAATGACATATCGGGGGGATTTTGTTAAAAAAATAAAACCACAGATTTAAAAGAAAAATCAGTGTTAATTCTTGTAAATCTGTGGTAAAAATATTAAGCTAATGCTAATTCAATCGCATTAGTGAATAAATCGGCTAATGGAATTCCGGCAGCAGCAGCCTGTTGCGGAATTAAACTTTCGGTGGTTAATCCCGGAATGGTATTCATTTCTAGCATGTGCGGTTCTCCGTCAACAATTATGAATTCTGAACGAGAGAATCCTTTCATTTTTAATACTTCGTAAGCGCGTTTAGCAATAGCGCCTACTTTTTGTGTCATTTCGTCTGAAAGGCGGGCAGGGGTGATTTCCTG
>JALRGZ010000051.1 GCA_023253295.1 Flavobacterium sp. | reverse complement strand
CTAATGAATCGTTTCCAAATAACATGATAGTTACAAGACTTGAAAAACCTAAAGCAAAAGCAATAGGAACACCCAAAAACAGGCAGGCAAACAATAATGACATTAAGCAAAGTGTGCTCATTATTTTTTAACTTCGTCCTTAAAATTAAGATAAGATGAGATTAGTAGTATTAGGTGGTGGCGAAAGTGGTGTGGGAACAGCCATTTTAGGAAAAGAAAATGGATACGATGTTTTTGTATCTGATTATGGAAAAATAAAAGACAGTTACAAAGAAGTTCTTATACAAAACGGTATTGAATGGGAGGATGAAAAACATACAGAATGCTTAATCTTAAATGCCGATGTGGTGATGAAAAGTCCCGGAATTCCTGACAAAGCGGCTATCGTGAAGAAGCTGGTGGAAAAAGGTATTCCAGTGATTTCGGAAATTGAATTTGCAGCCCCGTTTACTAAAGCAGTTACTATTGGGATTACGGGAAGTAATGGAAAAACGACCACAACAATGCTTACCTATCATTTATTGAAATCGGCAGGTTTGAACGTTGGTTTGGCAGGAAATATAGGGAAGAGCTTTGCGGAGCAGGTTGCTGAAGATAAATACGATAGTTATGTGTTGGAGCTAAGTAGTTTTCAGTTGGACGGGATTATCAACTATAAGCCGCATATTGCTGTAATAACAAATATCAGTCCTGATCATTTAGATCGATACGATTATAAATATGAGAATTATATTGATTCAAAATTTAGGATAACAATGAATCAGACTGAAGAGGATTATCTCATTTATGATGCAGATGACGAAGCTATTTCAGAATGGTTAAAGAATAATAAAACAAGAGCAAAATTAATCCCTTTTTCATTGACAAAAACTTTTGAAGAAGGAGCATTTATAAAAGAAAACATTATGGAAGCAATCATTAATCAAGAAGAATTTAAAATGGAAACAGAATTAATTGCCTTAGAAGGAAAACATAATTTTAAAAATGCAATGGCAGCAACTTCTGTAGCAAAATTGATGCAAATTAGAAAAGCAACAATTCGCGAAAGTTTATCTGATTTCCAAGGTGTAGAACATCGTCTTGAGAAAGTATTGAAAATCCAAAATGTACAATACATTAATGATTCTAAAGCAACGAATGTAAATGCTACTTTTTTTGCATTAGATAGTATGACTACACCAACCGTTTGGATTGTTGGAGGTGTTGATAAAGGAAATGATTATAATGAATTAATGGCTTTAGTTCGTGAGAAAGTAAAAGCGATTATTTGTCTTGGTATAGATAATAGAAAAATTATTGATGCTTTTGGAAACGTAGTTGATATCATGGTTGAAGTAAATACTATGAATGATGCTGTGAAAATGGCTCAACGTATTACTGAGAAAGGAGATACGGTTTTGTTGTCACCAGCTTGTGCAAGTTTTGATTTATTTGAAAACTATGAGGATAGAGGGCGTCAATTTAAAGACGCTGTTCATAATTTATAATATTAATGGATGCTGATACTATTTAAGTTTTGGCTTCAAAAAATACAATTATAATGAAAAAACTAATAAACAGATTAAAAGGAGATAAAGGGATTTGGTCATTTGTGGCCTTATTGGCTTTGTTTTCCTTTATGCCTGTTTTTAGTGCGAGTAGTAATCTAGCTTATTTAGGTCACGGAACAGGAAATACATTGGGTTATTTGCTTAAACACTTAGCTCACGTAGCTTGCGGATTTGCGATTATTTATTATGTTCATAAAGTCCCTTATCATTATTTCCGTTCTATATCTAAGTGGATGTTGCCTATAGTGTGGATTATCTTGGGGATAACCATGATTAAAGGTACGATGATTGGTGGGGCTAATGCAAGTAGATGGCTTCAGATACCATTTGTTGGAATCTCATTTCAGCCTTCTGCATTTGCAGCCTTAGTTCTTTATGTGTTTGTGGCGCGTTATTTATCAAAAACCCGTACGGAGCCTATTGATTTTGTAGAATCATTAAGAGAACTTTGGTTACCTGTTTTTATTACATTAATATTTATTCTTCCGTCTAACTTTTCTACAACAGCATTAATTTTTTCCATGATTTTAATGTTGGTTTTCATTGGGAAATATCCAATGAAATATATTGGGATTATACTTGGTTCTGGTATTGTGTTTCTTTCCTTTTTTTGGGTGTTGTCTAAAGCATTTCCTGATGCAAAGTTGTTTTCAAGGGTAAGAACATGGGAGAGTCGTATAGAAAATTTTAGTGCTAATAAACCAGGTGAAGATGATTATCAGATTGAAAAAGCAAAAATAGCGATTGCCTCAGGTAAAATTTATGGTTTAGGTCCAGGGAAAAGTGTTCAAAAGAACTTTTTACCTCAATCTTCTTCGGATTTTATTTATGCCATTATTGTTGAGGAATATGGGTTAATTGGAGGTTTAGGTGTTTTAGGTTTGTACTTGTTGTTGCTTTTCCGTTTTGTGGTAGCTTCTCATAAGGCAAATACATTGTTTGGAAAATTGGTTGTAATAGGATTGGGATTCCCCATGATTTTTCAGGCGATGATTAATATGGCAGTAGCTGTTGAGTTATTACCGGTTACAGGACAAACTTTGCCTTTAATTAGTAGTGGAGGAACTTCGATTTGGATGACGTGTATCGCACTGGGAATTATTATTGGTGTGACCAAAAAAGAAGAAGAAATCGAACAAGAACAAAAAGAAGCTGCTAAAAGAGAAGAAGCGCTTCAACGATTGATAGATGCAGAATTAGCAGCTGAGGAAAATAGAAACGAAAGTTATTCAATAGAGGATAAGGTTTCTAATCCGATGAACGCAGTTTTGAATAAATAATTTTTTTGAATTAATATCTTTTGATAATAATGAAACAATACAAATTCATATTAAGTGGAGGGGGAACCGGAGGACATATTTATCCTGCGGTTGCAATTGCCAATGAATTAAAATCAAGATTTCCAGATGCAGAGTTTCTTTTTGTCGGTGCCGAAGATAAAATGGAAATGCAAAAAGTACCTCAAGCGGGTTATGCAATCAAAGGATTGTGGATTGCTGGTTTGCAAAGGAAAATCACCTTGCAAAATATGTTGTTTCCTGTGAAATTGATTGATAGTTTGTGGAAATCAAGAAAGATTATCAAAGAATTTAAACCTGATGTAGTTATTGGTACAGGAGGTTTCGCTAGTGGGCCTTTATTACAAATAGCTAATATGCTGGGGATTCCAACATTAATTCAAGAACAAAATTCCTTCCCTGGAATCACTAATAAATTATTGAGTAAGAAAGCCAATGCTATTTGTGTAGCTTACGAAAATTTGGAACGTTTTTTTCCAAAAGAGAAAATCATTTTGACTGGGAATCCGGTACGTCAGGATTTGATTGCTATTGATGAGAAAAGAACTGAAGCCATAGCGCATTTTAAATTAGATGCTAAAAAGAAAACACTTTTAGTTCTTGGAGGAAGTTTAGGAGCAAGAAGAATCAATCAGTTAATTGAAAAAGAACTGGATGCTATTTTAGCTCAAAATGTTCAGATTATCTGGCAATGTGGGAAATTGTATTTTGAAGATTATAAAAAGTACAAATCAGAAAATGTTCAGGTAGTTGCCTTTATTGAACGAATGGATTTTGTGTATGCAGCTGCTGATATTATCATTTCCAGAGCTGGGGCTTCTTCGGTGTCGGAATTGTGTATTGTAGGAAAGCCTGTGATTTTTATTCCTTCGCCCAATGTAGCTGAAGATCATCAAACCAAAAATGCGAAAGCAATTGTGGATAAAAAAGGAGCTATTTTACTCAAAGAAAATCAATTGGATTCTGAATTTAGTTTGGTTTTTGAAGCTTTATTAAAAGATAAAGAAAAGCAAAATCAGCTAAGTGAAAATATAAAAGAATTGGCTTTGCCAAAAGCAACCCAGCAAATTGCTGATGAAGTTGTGAAATTAATTAGAAAGAAATAATCAGAAATAAATTTAGTAGTTATGAACTTAAACCAAATACAAAATGTCTTTTTTATCGGTATCGGAGGTATTGGTATGAGTGCTTTGGCACGTTATTTTAAGTACATTGGAAAAGAAGTTTCTGGTTATGATAAAACGCCTACAATTTTAACTACTGAATTAATCGAAAGTGGAATTGATATTCATTTTGAAGATGATATCAATCTGATTCCTAAAAATTATTTTATTGAAAATACGTTGGTAATTATTACGCCAGCAGTTCCTAAAAATCATTCCCAATGGAATTATTTTTTAGAAAGAAATTATCAAGTAAAAAAGAGAGCTGAAGTTTTAGGTATTATTACTAAGGATACCTTTTGTTTTGCGGTGGCAGGTACTCATGGTAAAACAACAACTTCCAGTATTTTAGGTCATATTTTGCATGAAAGTGGAGCTGATGTTACTGCTTTTATTGGAGGAATTGTCGAAAATTATAATTCTAATTTAATAGGAAGTGGAAAAACGGTAACAGTTGTTGAAGCGGATGAATTTGATCGTTCCTTTTTGCATTTGCATCCCAATATTGCATGTGTGACATCTATGGATGCCGATCACTTGGATATCTATGGAACTAGTGATGCTATAAAAGAATCATTTACTGAATTTGCGGATAAAGTAGTAGATAAAAATAAATTGTTTATTACGTCTGAGTTACCTCTTTCGGGAGTGGTAGTAGGAGTTAATCAAGAAGAAGCTATTTATAATGCTTTTAATATACGAATTGTGGATGGTAGTTATGTTTTTGATGTAAAAACACCCAACGGAATTTTGAAGGATTTTCGTTTTGGATTACCTGGTAGGCACAATTTGATGAATGCTTTAATGGCTCTTGCCATGGCAGTAAATTTCGGTACCCCAACCGTTTCTATTGCAAGAGCCTTAGCTTCTTTTAAAGGGATAAGAAGACGTTTTTCTTATCAAATTAAATCAGAAAATTTGGTCTATATTGATGATTATGCGCATCATCCAACCGAGATTAATGCAGTACACCAGGCGGTGAGAGAATTGTATCCTGGAAAGAAAGTTTTGGCAGTATTTCAGCCGCATCTTTTTAGTAGAACAAGAGATTTTGTAGATGATTTTGCTAAAAGTCTTTCACAGTTTGACGAAGTATTGTTAATGGAGATTTATCCAGCTCGAGAGTTGCCTATGGAAGGAGTAACTTCGGAGTGGTTGTTGTCTAAAATTGATAACCCAAATAAAAGGATTATTTCTAAAGAAGATTTAATTCCAACGATGTTGAAAAATAATGCACCGATTATGGTGACAATTGGCGCTGGTGATATTGGTGAGATGGTACAAGATATTAAAAAAGCTTTAAATGAAAAGAATAGTTAACTGGATAAATATCAGATTAATTCTAATGTTGTGCTTGGTTGTTTTCCTTTTTTCGTTTACTTCTAATAGAAATGAGAAGCGAAAATTAGCCAAGATTGATGTTGTTTTTGTAGGAGAAAACAATCTTTTTATTAAATCAGAGACGGTTAATAAATTGTTAATAGAAAATATGAACAACCGTTTAGCTATTGAAAAAGATAAATTAGATTTGAATAAGCTGGAGAGAATACTGGATTCAAATGCGATGATTGACGAATCGGATGTGTTTGTAAGTATCGATGGTGTTCTAAAAGCGGTTGTAAAGCAAAAGACTCCTGTAGCCAGGGTGGTTGATGAATTTGAATCTTTTTATATTGATTATAAAGGTGGTAAGATGCCGCTGTCGGATAATTTTACAGCAAGAGTTCCTTTGATTTCTGGTACTATTAACAAGAAGCATGAAGAGAAATTAGCACAACTGTTTTGTGCAATTTATGAAGATGATTTTTTGAAAAAAAACATCATCGCAATACAGATTATGCCGAATGCTAGCTTAAAAATGTTCAATAGGAACTACGATTATCAGATAGATTTTGGTAGTATGAGGAATTTTGAGGCAAAATTTAAGAGCTATAAAGCTTTTTTTCAAAAAGCAGTTTTAGATAGTACGTTGTATAAATATAAAAAGATTGACCTGAGGTTTACAAAACAAGTAGTTTGCACTAAATAATAGAAAATGGAAAAAGAGAATATTGCAGTAGGTCTAGATATAGGGACAACCAAAATCGTTGCCATGATAGGCAAGAAAAATGAGTATGGTAAGTTAGAAATTTTGGGAGTTGGAAAATCCAAAAGTTTAGGTGTGGCTAGAGGAGTGGTTAATAACATTACGCAAACCATTCAGTCTATCCAGCAAGCAATTAATGAAGCAGAAACAAATTCAGGTTATAAAATTAAAGATGTTGTTGTAGGGATTGCAGGTCAGCATATCCGTAGTATTCAACATACGGATTATATCAGTAGAACAAATCCGGAAGAAGTAATAGGAGGAGATGATATTCAATTATTAATTGATCAGGTAAATAAATTGGCAATGTTGCCAGGTGAGGAAATTATTCATGTATTGCCTCAGGAATTCAAAATTGATGGGCAATCTGAAATTAAAGAACCTATCGGAATGTATGGAGGCAGATTAGAATCTAGTTTTCATGTTGTAGTAGGTCAGGCGTCATCAATTCGTAACGTTGGACGTTGCATTCAAAGTTCAGGAATTGAATTGTCTGGGTTAACATTAGAGCCATTAGCCTCTTCTGATGCAGTATTAAGTCAGGAAGAAAAAGAAGCAGGAGTTGCTTTGATTGATATCGGTGGTGGAACAACTGACTTGGCTATTTTTAAAGATGGAATTATTCGTCATACAGCAGTAATTCCTTTTGGAGGAAACGTGATTACTGATGATATTAAAGAAGGTTGCTCGATAATAGAAAAACAAGCGGAATTACTAAAAGTGAAATTTGGTTCAGCTTGGCCAGGAGAAAATAGAGATAATGAAATTGTTTCTATCCCAGGATTAAGAGGAAGAGAACCAAAAGAGATTTCGTTGAAAAACTTATCAAAAATTATTCATGCTCGCGTAGTTGAAATTATTGAGCAGGTTTTTACTGAAATTAAAGCTTACGGACACGAAGATCCAAGAAAAAAACTAATTGCTGGTATTGTGCTTACAGGTGGTGGGTCTCAATTGAAACACATCAAACAATTAGTTGAATATATCACAGGAATGGATACCAGAATTGGGTATCCTAATGAGCATTTAGCTGGAAATTCAGATGAGGAGTTCTCAAGTCCATTATATGCAACGGCTGTTGGATTAGTAATGAACAGTATTGCTAATAATACGCAAAGTGCGGTTAGAAAAGAAGAGATGGCTTCACAAAGAACTGTTTTTTACCGCGAAGCTGTTGTGGAACCTGTAGAACGTTTTCAGGAACAAGAAGTAGAGGAGGTGCAAACACAAACGCAAAACTATTCTAAAAAAGAAGAATCTACAGGGGATAAAATTAAGCGTTCATTCTTTGATCGATATGTAGACAAGATTAAAGATTTTTTGGATAACGCAGAGTAATAAGAGAAAAGAAGAATAACGAAAGACAAAATATATTAATATCAAATACCAAATAATATGACGAGCAACTCAGAATTTGGAAGTATTTCATTTGATTTACCTAAAAATCAATCAAATGTTATAAAAGTAATCGGTGTAGGAGGAGGCGGAAGCAACGCTATCAACCACATGTTTAGACAGGGGATCAAAGGTGTTGATTTTATTGTTTGTAATACAGATTCACAAGCATTGCAAAACAGTGCTGTGCCTAACAAAATTCAATTAGGTGTTAACTTAACTGAAGGTCTTGGAGCTGGAGCTAATCCGGATGTAGGACAACAGTCTGCTATTGAAAGTATCGCCGATATTGAGAAAATGTTAGATCGTAATACTAAAATGGTTTTCATTACTGCCGGAATGGGTGGAGGTACCGGAACTGGTGCTGCGCCTGTAATTGCTCAACTGGCTAAAGAAAGAGAAATCCTAACTGTAGGTATTGTGACTTTACCATTTACTTTCGAAGGAAAAGTTCGTCAGGAACAAGCACTTATTGGAATTGAAAAATTACGTAAACAAGTGGATTCTTTAATTGTTATTAACAATAACAAATTAAGAGAGGTTTATGGGAATCTTGGTTTCAAAGCTGGTTTCTCAAAAGCGGATGAAGTATTAGCAACAGCATCAAGAGGTATTGCTGAAGTTATTACACACCACTATACTCAAAATATCGATTTACGTGATGCTAAAACAGTATTAGCAAATAGTGGAACAGCTATCATGGGGTCTTCTGTAGCTTCAGGAGAAAACAGAGCTAAAGAAGCTATTATTGCTGCTTTAGATTCACCATTATTAAATGATAACAAAATTACAGGAGCCAAAAACGTATTGTTGCTCATCGTTTCTGGTTCTAATGAAATTACTTTAGATGAAATTGGTGAAATCAATGACCACATTCAAAGCGAAGCTGGTTATAATGCTAATATCATCATGGGGGTTGGTGAAGATGAATCATTAGGAGATGCGGTTGCGGTAACTATTATTGCTACTGGATTTGATATTGAACAACAAAACGGAATTGTAAATACAGAGCCAAAAAAGATTATTCATACTTTAGAAGATGAGCAAAAAATTGTTCACAATCTAAGTAATACTCCGGTTGCGAGTTTTGATCTAAACATTGATAAACCAGTTAGTACTCCTGAGGACAGAGTGGTGTTTGAATTAATCGATGAAGAAGAGGAAGTGGTTGCTGTTGCTCCTCAAGTTGAAGAGCCGGTTGTTCCTGTTCCGGGAAACGAAGAATTGATGGCAATGTCTGAATTTATTAAAAATATAGATGTTACTTTCGAAATAGTTTCTCCTATAAAAGAAGAAGAATTTACATTTTCTGCTCCAAAAGTTGAAGAAGTAAGACAAACTATCATCGACCAGCCAAAAGCAGTTGTAGAACAACCTAAAGCTGTAGAAAAGCAAGAACAAACATCTTTTTCATTTGATTTGCCGCTTTTTAAATCAGAGCCAGTTAAACCCGACCCTGTAGTGTCAGAGTCGGTTCCAGTCAAAGAAGAAAAGGTTTTATTTGAATTGTCAAATGAAACTAAAGAGATAAAAGTAAATCAGGCAGTACAATTTGTGCCTGTTACTGAATTATCAGATAATGGAGTGATTAGATATTCTCTTGAAGAATATATGGATGCTGAAAATGAATTGTCAGCAGCTAAACCAGTTGCAAAAGTAGTAGAAGAAGTAGTTCCTGAGGAGTTGAATATTACAATGAAAAAAGTAGAATTGGCTCAGGATGATTTTTCTAAATCAGAAGATATTTCTCCAATTGAAATGACAATTGAAGAGACATTACGTTTAAGAGCGGATGAAAGAAGAAAAAAATTAAAAGAATTCAATTATAAGTTTCATAACAATGTTTCTAAAATTGATGAGTACGAAAAAGAGCCTGCATACAAAAGATTGGGAATTGATATCTCAAACAATCAAACTAATAATGCAAACTCAAGAATCTCAGTAGGAACAGATAGCAATAATGATTTGCAATTGCGTTCTAATAACTCTTATTTACATGATAATGTAGATTAGTTAAATTAATTTCAAAGATAATAACCCGAAGATTGAATTTAATTTTCGGGTTATTTTTTTTACCTTCGCACAGCGTAAGAACTAAATTAATGCTTGTAATGAGCATTTTTTTTGTCCTAATAAAATCGTTTTTAATCAAGTAAATGTCAAACAAGCAGTAATGCTTATTAATAAAAAGCACAGATGAGTTTATCAGCAAAAATCATGGATGAAATGAAAACAGCCATGAAAGCAAAAGATACAGTAGCATTAGAAGCTTTAAGGGCAATTAAATCAGAGTTGCTTTTAGCGCAAACTTCTTCAGGTTCTAAAGAGGAAATTTCGGAAGAAGAAGAAATTAAATTATTACAACGTTTAGTAAAAACTCGTAAGGAGAGTGCCAGGATTTATACAGAGCAAAATCGTCCTGATTTAGTAGAGCCAGAATTGGCTCAGGTAGCTGTAATCGAGAAGTTCTTACCGGCTCAGTTAAGCGAAGAAGAAATTGAAGCTGTAATCGCTAAAATTATTGCTGAAACCGGAGCTTCAGGAATTGCCTCTATGGGTAAAGTAATGGGGTTGGCTACATCTCAGCTAGGAGGTACTGCTGAAGGGAAAACGGTTTCCACTATCGTGAAAAAGTTATTAGCTTAATATTATAGGTTTTAGTTTTCTGAAACTAATTAGACCGCGTAGTTCAACTGGATAGAATATCAGATTTCGGCTCTGAGGGTTGGGGGTTCGAACCCCTCCGCGGTCGCATTAAAAGCAACAAAAAGGAATGCTTCTTTTTTTGTTGCTTTTTTGTTTTTAAAAAGATAAATTTATAAACCCAATCTATAAAACTTACCTTATGGCTGATGTTTTCCAGATGCTTACAATATTGTTGTTAGTGGCTCTGTTAGTAGTTTTTGTTTTTAAATTTATTATAGAACCTACTTATGTAGTTTTTTATAATAAGCCGGTTTATATTCACTATTATCTTCGTGTTCGTAAATTAACTATTGATCAAAGTAGCTTTTTGGAAAGTAACTTTTCTTTTTATAAAAAGTTGTCTCCGAAGAAAAGACGCTATTTTAATCATCGTGTGGCCTCTTTTATTAATAAATATCAATTTATAGGTCAGGGAGGATTTGAGGTTACAGAAGAGGTTAAAATGCTTTTGGCGGCTACTTATGTGATGTTGACCTTTGGGATGCGTCATTATCGAATTAATAACTTTGATAAAATTATTATTTATTGTGAAAGTTATTATTCAGTGATAACAAAGCAGTATCATAAAGGGGAATTCAATCCTGCCTTAAAAGCACTTGTGTTTTCGTGGAAAGATTTCGAAGAAGGTTTGCGTGTCGAAAATGATAATTTGAATTTAGGTTTACATGAGTTTTCACATGCTCTTTATTTTCATGGCTTAAGGGGGAGGGATCAAAGTAGTGTTGTTTTTGCGGATTCCTACGATAAAATTATTGATTATTTGAAAAGACCTGATGTTTTAAAAGGTCTGGTTGAATCTAATTATTTCCGAATTTATGCTTACACGAATCAGGCTGAATTTATTGCTGTAGTTTTAGAGCATTTCTTTGAAACACCTTCGCAATTTAAACAGGAGCATCCAGAGCTTTTTACGATTGTAGCGGAAATGATAAATATACAAGAGGAATATTTTGCATAAAAAAACACCCTAAAATCAGTATTGTTTTAGGGTGTTTATGATTTATAGCTTTAAATATGTAAAATTATATTTTAGTGATTTTTTTCAAATCAGCTACTGTAGCAATTGGATCAGTGGCACTAAAAACGTAGCTTCCGGCAACTAAAACATCAGCTCCGGCTTCAGCTAATTGAGTAGCGTTTTTATTAGTTACTCCTCCATCTATTTCAATAATGGTATTAGCTCCCTTTTTGTTGATTAACGCTTTTAGTTTTCTAACCTTTTCGTAAGTGTTTTCAATAAAAGATTGCCCTCCAAATCCTGGGTTCACACTCATGATTAAAACCATATCAATATCGTTGATTACATCCTCCAATAAATCAACGTTGGTGTGAGGATTTAGTGCTACTCCGGCTTTCATTCCTTCTGCTTTGATGGCTTGTAAAGTTCTGTGAAGATGAGTACAAGCTTCAAGGTGAACCGTTAAAATATCTGCTCCTAATTTTTTGAAAGTAGAAATGTATCTGTCCGGATCTACAATCATTAAATGTACGTCGATTGTTTTTGTAGCATGTCTTTTAATAGCTTCTAAAACAGGCATTCCAAAAGAAATATTTGGAACAAAAACGCCGTCCATAATATCAATATGAAACCAATCAGCCTCACTTGAATTAATCATTTTAATGTCGCGTTCTAAATTTGCAAAATCAGCAGCTAATACTGATGGAGCAATAAGTGTGTTTTTCATTATGGTTGTGTTGTGTGTGAAAATTTTTTGCAAAGGTACAAAATCAAATGTCTTTTATGCAAGATGCTTTACGCTTTGTTTTTGAGTAGTTTGGATAAAAAAAACTCCGGTTTTAAGCCGGAGTTTTATGGGTATTCAAGATAGATTAACCTAAATATGTTTTTAAGATTTTACTTCTGGAAGTATGTTTTAATCTACGGATAGCTTTTTCTTTAATCTGGCGTACACGCTCACGAGTTAAGTCAAAAGTTTCACCGATTTCTTCTAGAGTCATTGGGTGTTGATCACCAAGACCAAAATACAAGCGAACAACATCAGCCTCACGAGGTGTTAATGTTTCTAATGAACGTTCAATTTCGGTACGTAAAGATTCGTGGATTAATTCTCTGTCCGGATTTGGAGATTCACCAGAACGCAATACATCGTAAAGGTTAGAATCTTCTCCTTCAACAAGAGGAGCATCCATTGATAAGTGACGGCCAGAGTTTTTCATCGACTCTTTTACGTCATTTACAGTCATGTCTAGTTCTTTGGCAATTTCTTCAGCAGATGGTGGACGTTCATTAGATTGTTCTAATAAAGCATACATTTTGTTGATTTTATTGATAGAACCAATTTTATTTAAAGGCAAACGTACAATACGAGATTGTTCAGCTAAGGCTTGTAAAATAGATTGACGAATCCACCAAACAGCATACGAAATGAATTTGAAACCACGAGTTTCGTCAAAACGTTGTGCTGCTTTAATCAATCCTAAATTCCCTTCATTAATCAAATCAGGTAGTGTTAAACCTTGATTTTGATATTGTTTTGCTACCGAAACAACGAAACGTAAATTGGCTTTGGTTAATTTCTCAAGAGCTCTTTGATCTCCTGCTTTAATTCGTTGTGCTAATTCTACTTCTTCGTCAGCAGTAATAAGGTCAACTTTTCCAATCTCTTGTAAATATTTGTCTAATGAAGCGGTCTCACGATTGGTAACCTGCTTGGTAATTTTAAGTTGTCTCATGATTTTGTTATCCCAATTTTTATAGTGTACAAATGATTATACGTAGGAAGTTTGAAAAGGTTACAAGAATTTCAAAAAAAATATAAGATTTTTATTTTGATCCACAATTACTATAGGCTAATTATTGATTGCAAATATATTTTGTCTTTTTTTTATTGCCTTCTGAAAATTTATTAATTCTGTTTTTTTAGTGTTGTAAACTTTACTAACTTTATTAATACCTAATTATAAAAATGAAAGTATCATGAAGAAAATGATTTTGTTATGTTTTGTTTTGGTTTTTTCAAGCCAATTTTATGCCCAGGATGCTGCTAGTGTTTTGAAAGAAAAGAAAGAGAAAGTTGCTCTTGAAAAAAAGAAAATGGAGAAAGATGCGAAGACTAAAGAAAAGTCGGCAGCGGATATGAAAAAGAAAGCTGAAGATGATGTTAAGTCTAAAAAAGATGGTGCTGACAAGAAAGCTAAGGATGCCCAAAAAGAAATGAAAGACAAAAAAGATGCTGCAGTTAATATGTCTGAGAATAAAGCACAAAAAGCCAAAGACAATGCATCTGAGAAAGAAGCTAAAGTAAAAAAAGATTTAAAAGCTAAAAAAGAAGCCGGAATGAATATGTCGGCTAATAAAGCTCAGGTAGCAAAAGATAATGCTTTGGCTAAAGAAGCCGGAGTTAAAGAAAAAGGAGCGGCGACAAAGGATAAAGTTACTGGAACTTATAATGGGCATAAAGTGTATACGGGGCCAAAAGGAGGGAAGTATTATATTAACAAAAACGGCAATAAAATTTATTTAGAAAAAGATAAAAAATAAAATATTCTATGATTTAAACAAAAATCCCGTTCATGTTAATGAACGGGATTTTATATAATAAACCTTTAGTAAACTAAGATCTGATTACTCTTGTTTAGCCTCACGTGGAGGGCGTGCGATAAGTGCTTTTTTAGACACTTTCTCTTTTTTAGTTTTAGGGTCAACTCCTAAGTATTTTACTTGGAATACATCTCCCATTTTTACTACATCGGCAACATTTTCAGTGCGTTCCCAAGCTAACTCAGATACATGTAATAAAACTTCGTTTCCTGGAGCTGCAGTGTATTCTACAACAGCACCAAAATCTAGCATTTTAACAACTTTTACCTCATATGCTTCGCCTACTTGTGGTTTGAAAGTAATAGCGTCAATTTTAGCTAATACTGCTTTAATTCCAGCTGGGTCAGTTCCTAAAATTTCAACTACTCCTTGCTCGTCTACTTCGTTAATAACTATAGTAGTACCTGTTGCTTTTTGTAAATCTTGAATCACTTTTCCACCTGGTCCAATTAAAGCTCCAATGTAACTTCCAGGGATTGTTCTGGTGATAATTTTAGGAGCATGAGCCTTAACATCTTCTCTAGGAGCAGCGATAGTTTCAGTTAATTTTCCTAAAATGTGTAAACGTCCGTCACGTGCCTGAGCTAAAGCTTGTTCCATAATGTCATAACGCAATCCTTCGATTTTGATGTCCATTTGGCAAGCTGTAATACCGTCAGCAGTTCCGGTTACTTTAAAGTCCATATCTCCTAAGTGATCTTCATCTCCTAAGATATCTGATAATACAGCGAATTTTTCACCGTCAGTGATTAATCCCATTGCAATTCCAGAAACTGGTTTAACCATTTGAACTCCAGCATCCATTAATGCCATTGTTCCAGCACATACGGTAGCCATAGAAGATGAACCATTCGATTCTAATACTTCAGAAACTACACGGATGGTGTAAGGACAATCTGCAGGGATCATATTTTTTAAAGCACGTTGTGCTAAGTTTCCGTGTCCAACCTCTCTTCTTGAAGTTCCTCTTAAAGGTTTAGCTTCACCAGTTGAGAATGGGGGGAAGTTGTAGTGTAAGTAGAATTTTTCTTCTCCTTGTTCAGATGGAGAGTCAATTTGGTTTGCTTCTCTAGATGTTCCAAGTGTTACAGTAGCCAAAGCCTGAGTCTCTCCACGTGTAAATAAAGAAGAACCGTGTACAGATGGTAAGTAATCAGTTTCACACCAAATTGGTCTGATTTCAGTTGTTTTTCTACCGTCTAAACGAAGTCCTTTTTCAAGGATTACATTACGTACAGCTTCTTTATTTGTTTTGTAGAAATATTTACCAACTAATCCTGCTAAGTCAGCATTTTCAGCATATTCTTCTTCTGTAAATAAAGCTTTAGCTTCTTCTTTTACAGCAGCAAATTTTTCTCCTCTTTCGCTTTTTCCTGAAGCTTCCTGAGCAATTGCATAGCATTTGTCATAAGCTGCAGTTTTTACTTTTGCGTAAACAGTTTCGTCTTCTACCTCACCTTCGTAAGTTCTGTATTCAGGATTTCCTAATGCAGCTCTTAAACGTTGTTGCGCAAGAATTTGAACTTTTATAGCTTCGTGAGCAAATTTAATTGCTTCGATCATTTCGGCTTCTGAAATTTCTTTCATTTCACCTTCTACCATCGCAACAGAATCCATAGAAGCTCCAATCATCATGTCGATGTCTGATTTTTCTAATTCTTCTCTGCTTGGGTTGATAACCAATTTACCATCAATACGCGCTACACGTACTTCAGAAATTAAATTGTAAAATGGGATATCAGATACAGCTAATGCTGCTGATGCTGCTAAACCAGCTAAAGCGTCTGGCATAACGTTGTCGTCATGAGACATTAATTGAATCATTACCTGAGTTTCAGCGTGGTAATCATCTGGGAAAAGTGGACGTAATACACGGTCAACTAAACGCATTGTTAATACTTCGCTGTCACTTGGACGTGCTTCTCTTTTGAAGAAACCTCCAGGGAAACGACCTGCTGCAGCAAATTTTTCACGGTAATCTACCGTTAATGGTAAAAAGTCAACACCTGGGTTAGAAGTTCTTGCAGATACTGCAGTTGCAAGCAACATACAGTTTCCTAAACGCACTACTACTGAACCGTCAGCTTGTTTTGCTAATTTACCAGTTTCGATTGAGATGCTTCTTCCATCTCCTAAATCGATAATTTCTTGTTTTACTTGTGGAATCATAAATTTTCCTTTGTTTTGGTTATACTACGGACGATAGTTGTGTTGTTGTAGTTGTTGTGTGTCCAATGAAAAACCAAACTTTTTTTTATTGTTTAAACCAATAATGGTTTTTTATTTACCGTTAAGGGATTTAGTTTCATTAAGTTTTTTAAATCTTAATTTTTTTAATTTCTTAATGGTTTTAAAATAATTCTGAATGTAGAATTATTGAAATATTTTTAAAAACAAAAAGAGGTACTTGCGCACCTCTTTTTTGTATTGATTATTTTCTGATACCCAATACTTTGATGATTTCACGATATCTGTTGATATCTTTCTTTTTCAAGTAGTCAAGTAAAGATCTTCTTTTACCTACTAATTTCACTAGTGAACGCTCTGTGTTGTAATCGTGACGATTTCTTTTTAAGTGTTCAGTTAAGTGGTTGATTCTGAAAGAGAACAAAGCGATTTGTCCTTCTGCAGATCCAGTGTTTTCTGCTTTTCCTCCGTGTTGAGCGAAAATTTCCGCTTTTCCTTCTTTAGTTAAATACATGCTAATATTATTTAAATGATTTTTATGTATGTCAAACAGTTATTGTAAGACGGCAGCAAAAGTAATACTTTATTTTGGAATGGCAATATTTGATGTTGTTTATTTAACTATTTAAAATAATTTAGCTAGCTCTTGATTTACAAATTCTAAAAAGCGTTCATCTTCTGAAGTAAAAGGATCTATTTCGTGGCTGTCAATATCAATTTGCCCAATGTTTATTCCATTTAAACTTCCTATAGCTAAAAGCCAAAGAGAATAAGTTTTTCCTGTATCGTCAGGATGAATTTCAGAAAGAAAAATTTTCCTTGAATAAAGAGTTGTTATTAAAACAAAAATCGAGAAAATTATTTGTAATCCAAT
>JALRGZ010000282.1 GCA_023253295.1 Flavobacterium sp. | reverse complement strand
CAATTTACTTTTGAAGATACGTTTAAATTAATTTTTTTGACTTTAAATAATACATTGCCTACAAATTTTTTAAGTAAAGAAATATATTTTGATGATTTATTTTTATCTTCAAAACTTAGTATTTTGTTATTAATGGTTCTTTCTACTCAATGTATCATGCAACCAAAACCTAAAAAAATGCGTATTAATGTAAACGGAACTTTAAGTAAAGGTGTTACTCCTAAAGACGTTGCGCTATACATCATTTCTAAATTAACTACATCCGGAGGAACAGGATATTTTGTAGAATATGCAGGAAACGTATTTGAAGAAATGACTATGGAAGGTCGTATGACAGTTTGTAACCTAAGTATCGAAATGGGTGCTCGTGGAGGTATGATTGCTCCTGACCAAACTACTTTTGATTTCTTAGAAGGAAGACTTTACGCCCCTAAAGGCGAAGCTTGGACTAAAGCCGTTGAGTATTGGAAAACTTTAAAAACTGATGCTGATGCAGTATTTGACGCTGAGTTAAACTTCAAAGCTGAAGATATTGAACCAATGATCACTTACGGAACAAACCCTGGAATGGGAATTGGTATCAGCAAACACATCCCTGCTGCCAGCGAAGTAGAAGGTGGTGAGGAAACTTATAAAAAATCATTAGCATACATGGGCTTCCACGAAGACGATGTAATGATTGGTAAAACTATCGACTATGTATTCTTAGGAAGTTGTACAAATGGACGTATCGAAGACTTTAGAGCTTTTGCTTCAATTGTAAAAGGACGTAAAAAAGCAGATAACGTTACTGCTTGGTTAGTTCCGGGTTCTCACGTTGTGGAAGCACAAATTAAAGAAGAAGGAATTTTAGACATCCTTACTGAAGCTGGTTTCGTATTACGTCAACCAGGATGTTCAGCTTGTTTAGCTATGAATGATGATAAAGTTCCAGCTGGAAAATATGCTGTAAGTACCTCTAACAGAAACTTCGAAGGTCGTCAAGGTCCGGGTTCTAGAACTTTACTAGCTTCTCCAATTATGGCAGCAGCTGCAGCAGTTACCGGAAAATTAACTGACCCAAGAGATTTGTTATAATCAAATAGCAATTTCAAAAAGCAATAACAATTTCAAAAAGTATTAAAAATAAAGATTTTAAAAGACTAGTAATTTTATTTTTCAACAAAAAAACTAAAATCTGAAGTCTAAAATCCAAAATCTAAAATAAAAATGGCATACGATAAATTTAATATACTTACCAGTAGTGCAGTGCCACTACCGATTGAGAACGTAGATACTGACCAAATCATCCCTGCTCGTTTCTTGAAAGCTACAAAACGCGAAGGTTTTGGAGACAACCTTTTCAGAGACTGGAGATACAATGGAGACGGAACTCCAAAAGCTGATTTCGTATTAAACAACCCAACTTACAGCGGAAAAATTCTTGTAGGAGGAAAAAACTTCGGATCTGGTTCTTCTCGTGAGCACGCTGCTTGGGCTGTTTACGATTATGGATTCCGTGCAGTAGTTTCTTCTTTCTTTGCAGATATTTTCAAAGGAAACTGTTTAAACATTGGTGTTTTGCCAGTACAGGTTTCTCCTGAGTTTTCAGATAAAATCTTCGCTGCAATTGAAGCCGATCCTAATACTGAATTAGAAATCAACTTACCGGAGCAAACCATCACTTTGAAAGCTACAGGCGAAAAAGAATCATTTGATATCAACGGTTACAAAAAGAACAACATGTTGAATGGTTTTGATGATATTGACTATTTACAAAGTGTAAAAGAAGAAATTGTAAATTTTGCAAGTAAGTTGCCTTACTAGATAATACAATCATACAAAAATGCAGCTGCTAAAGCATTTCTTCGGAATTGTATCTGGCAGCTGCTTTTACCGTTTTATAAAAACACAATAAAATGATTTCAAATTCTTGAAATCAGAACCTTTTTTTAGCATCAAATTTATAATGGGAAAGAGAAAAATTGAAATAATGGATACGACACTTCGTGATGGTGAACAAACATCAGGAGTATCATTTTCTGCTGCAGAAAAATTAACCATTGCCCAATTATTATTAGAAGAGTTAGTTGTTGATCGTATCGAAATTGCCTCTGCGCGTGTAAGTGAAGGAGAATTTGAAGGCGTTAAAGGAATTATGACCTGGGCAGAAGCAAAAGGATATACCGATAAAATTGAAGTATTGACTTTTGTTGACAAAGGACTCTCTATCGAATGGATGAAAAAATCGGGTGCAAAAGTTCAAAATCTTTTGACCAAAGGTTCACTCAATCACCTTACTCATCAATTAAAGAAAACGCCTGAGCAACATTTCTCTGAAATTGCCGAAAGTATTGCTTTAGCAAATGAAAACGGTATTGCTACTAACGTATATCTAGAGGATTGGAGTAATGGTATGCGTAATTCACCTGAATACGTTTACCAATATTTAGATTTCATCAGCACCCAACCCATTAAAAGAATATTACTTCCTGATACATTAGGAGTACTTATTCCGTCTGAAACATTCCAATATATTTCAGAAATAACCAAAAGATATCCAAATATCCATTTTGACTTTCATGCGCACAACGACTACGATTTGAGTGTTGCCAATGTAATGGAAGCCTTAAAAGCAGGTATTCATGGTTTACACGTTACTGTAAACGGAATGGGAGAACGTGCCGGAAACGCACCATTAGCCAGTACCATTGCAGTAATCAATGATTTTATGCCAGAGATTGAAATTGGTGTAAAAGAAACCTCTTTATATTCAGTAAGTAAGCTGGTAGAAACTTTCACAGGATACAGAATTCCTGCCAACAAACCAATCGTTGGAGACAATGTTTTTACTCAAACAGCCGGAATTCACGCTGATGGAGACAATAAAAACAATTTATATTTTAACGATTTGCTTCCTGAACGTTTTGGAAGAAAAAGAAAATATGCCTTAGGCAAAACTTCCGGAAAAGCCAATATCGAAAAGAATCTTCAGGAATTAGGTTTACAATTAAATCAGGATGATTTAAAATTAGTTACCCAAAGAATTATAGAATTAGGTGACAAAAAAGAAACGGTTACTAAAGAAGATTTACCTTATATCATTTCAGACGTTTTAGACAGCCATACCTATCAGGAAAAAATCACGGTAGAATCGTATATGCTATCTCACGCTAAAGGTATGCGTCCTTCAACTACACTATGCCTTAAAATTGACGGACAAATTATAGAAGAACACGCACAAGGTGATGGTCAGTTTGACGCATTCATGAATGCCTTAGCCAAAATATATAAAACTAAAAAAATGAGCCTTCCTAAACTGGTTGATTATGCAGTAAGAATCCCTCCCGGAAGTAGTTCAGACGCTTTATGCGAAACCGTTATTACTTGGGTAAACAATGGAAAAGAATTCAAAACAAGAGGATTGGATTCAGACCAGACAGTAGCTGCTATTATTGCCGCTCAAAAAATGCTCAATGTAGTAGCAGAATAAATCGAAACAAAACAATAATAACATAAAAATAAAATAATGAAGTTAAATATCGCGCTTTTAGCAGGGGACGGAATCGGACCAGAAGTAATTGAACAAGCAGTAAAAGTATCAGATGCAGTTGCACAAAAATTTGGACATGAAATTACTTGGAAACCAGCTTTAACTGGTGCTGCTGCGATTGATGCAGTAGGAGAACCTTATCCAGATGCAACACATGAAGTTTGTAAAAATGCTGATGCAGTTTTGTTTGGAGCTATTGGACATCCAAAATATGACAACGACCCATCTGCTCCAGTACGACCAGAACAAGGTTTATTGAAAATGCGTAAAGCATTAGGTTTATTTGCTAACGTAAGACCTACATTTACATTCCCATCTTTATTAGATAAATCTCCATTAAAAAGAGAAAGAATCGAAGGAACTGATTTAGTTTTCTTAAGAGAATTAACAGGTGGTATTTACTTTGGTGAAAAAGGAAGAAAAGACGGTGGAGACACTGCTTACGATAACTGTGTTTACACAAGAGAAGAAGTACAACGTTTGGCTAAAAAAGGTTTCGAATTAGCAATGACACGTAGCAAAAAATTATGTTGTGTTGACAAAGCTAACGTTCTTGAAACTTCTCGTTTATGGAGAGAAACCGTTCAGGCTATGGAAAAAGATTATCCAGAAGTAGAAGTTAGCTACGAATTTGTTGATGCAGTTGCTATGCGTTTAGTTCAATGGCCTAATTCATACGATGTATTAATTACTGAAAACTTATTTGGAGATATCTTAACAGATGAGGCTTCTGTAATTTCAGGTTCTATGGGATTAATGCCATCTGCATCTATGGGAGCAGAAGTATCTTTATTTGAACCTATCCACGGTTCTTACCCACAGGCTACAGGTTTAAATATTGCTAACCCAATGGCTACAGTATTATCTGCCGCTATGATGTTTGAAAACTTCGGATTAATGGAAGAAGGAAAGGCAATGAGAGATGCTGTTAACAAAGCTTTAGAAGCAGGTGTTGTTACTGAAGATTTAGCTAACGGTGGTAAAGCTTACGGTACTAAAGAAGTAGGAGATTGGCTAGCTGCAAACATCTAATCTTCAGATGCAAAGACATAAAAAAAGGGATCAGTAATGATCCCTTTTATATTTTATAGAAAAATAATATTAATATCCTCCTCTGTTTCCTCCACGGTTATCACCACCGCGACTGTTTCCATAACCTCCACGAGAATCTCCTCTACGGTTGTTATTAAAACTTCTTCTTTCACCTTCCGGTTTTGGCTCTGACTTATTAACTACAATTGTACGTCCTTGAACAGATGCTCCATTCAATTCGTCAATTGCTTTTTGAGCTTCAGCATCCACTGGCATCTCAACAAAACCAAATCCTTTACTTCTTCCAGTAAATTTATCAGTAATAATTTTAACAGAATCAACTGCTCCGTAAGCCTCAAAAGACTCTCTTAAATCTGCTTCCTCAATACTGAATGGAAGGCTCCCAACAAAAATATTCATATATACTTATTTACAATAATTGCAACAAATGTAGTCTTATTTTTTTATAACACACTATAAACAAGCATATTTATATTTTTATTTGAACATTTTTCAAAAAAGAATAATCACAAAAACGCAACAAACATATACTAACCTGTTATTTAAGGCTAACAGGGACTTTGTAAAAAACCCCATATTGAAAATTCATAGTTGGTCCAACTAAAGGATTATCAAAGGTATTTACCAAATTAAACTTAAAAGTTCCTGAAATAGTCATTGCAACAGGATCGTATTTAGTTATCACAATCTGACCATTCCCTACATTAAATCCAGAGGAAAAGATAATTGACTCTTTAGTCGAAGGATTAACATATTCATAATTGGCCGTAGTAGTAGCATTAGTACCTATATAATAAGTTCCCACAGCTGTTGTATTGTTTTTTAAAGTGACCACTTCTGTTGCAGTAAAAGCCTCAACAACCAAAGCTCCCCCTGAATACACAGTTGCTCTGGACTGAACAGCTCTCCACAAAACATTATCTTTCATTCCTTGAAAAGCAGGATTATTAAACCTAACATCTTCCTGACAAGAAAACACAGCAAAAAGTACAGTTAAAAACAGAAAACACTTTTTCATAAAACTAAATTTACAAACAAAAATAAACTATTAAAGCTAAACTAACAGAATTAGTCTTAAAAAAAGAAGTAAAAGAACGCTAAACAATTATATATCAAAATACTAAAATACTATTTGCATTATCAAAAAATAATGTATCTTTGCAGCCTTAATTAATCGAGGTCGAGTACCTCAAAATTTAATCATATAGATTATGTCAGTAAAAATTAGATTACAAAGACACGGTAAAAAAGGAAAACCTTTTTACTGGGTAGTAGCAGCAGATGCTCGTTCAAAAAGAGATGGTAGATACTTAGAGAAAATCGGTACTTACAATCCAAACACTAACCCAGCAACTATCGACTTAAACCTTGATAGCGCAGTTAAATGGCTACACAATGGTGCACAACCAACAGATACTGCTAAGGCTATTCTTTCTTACAAAGGTGCTTTATTAAAACACCACCTTGATGGAGGAGTACGTAAAGGTGCTTTAACTCAAGAGCAAGCTGATGCTAAACTAGCTGCATGGTTAGAAGCTAAAGCTGGAAAAGTTAATGCTAAAAAAGATGGTTTAACAAAAGCGCAAGCTGATGCTAAAGCTAAAGCATTAAAAGCTGAACAAGAAGTAAATGCAAAACGTATCGCTGCTGCTGCTCAAGCTGAAGCTGATGCAATTGCTGCTGCTCAAGCAGAAGAAGCTGCTTCAACTGAAGAAGAAGCTCCAGCTGCTGAAGAAGTTTCTGACGAAGAAGTCACTGAGAAAGCCGAAGAGATCGCTGAGGAAGTCGAAGAGATCGACGTTGATGCACTCAA
>JALRGZ010000277.1 GCA_023253295.1 Flavobacterium sp. | reverse complement strand
AAGCTAGAAATTGAAAGTTCATCTCACGGCGCACTACAGCTATCTGGTAGCACGGGAGCGGAGCAGTGGATTTGGTTTGATAAATCGATTGCCTTAAAAGTAGAATCGCGATTAATAGCATTGGCTGATTTAGCTCCTTTTGATAGGTTATTGGGCTTTTTGCAGATATTACAAGAATTAGCAAGCAGTGGCGCCTATCATTTTTTGGCAGGAGAAGGATTTACTACTAATTTGACTGTGAAAGAAAGTGAAAGAGTGAATTTGATTTACAATTATGTAAAAGAAAAGTACAGCCAACAAATCAGTCTAGAAGAAGTATCTAAAAAGATAGGAATGAACAAAGATTCTTTTTGTCGCTTTTTTAAAAAGACCTTTCGAAAATCTTTTTTTGAATTTATCAATGAATATAAAATTAGTATGGCTAGCAAAATGCTAATTGCTACCGATTTGACTGCTTCTGAAATTGGTTATAAAGTGGGTTATAATAATTTGAGTTTTTTCAACAGGCAATTCCATAAATTTGTAAAAATGACTCCTTCTCAATACCGAAAAATGTATCGGGGGATATGATAAAAAAAAACCTCAAGTTTCCTTGAGGCAATTTTATATTGATTTGATGTTTTGATTATCCAGCTAAAGCGTCTTTAATTCTTCTTAAAGCTTCCACTAATAATTCGTCGCTAGTAGCATAAGAGAAACGGATACAGTTAGGGTTACCAAAAGCATCTCCTGTTACGGTAGCTACATTAGCCTCAGCTAAAAGGTACATCGAAACATCGTTAGCGTCTTTGATTTCTTTTCCTCTTAATGTTTTTCCGAAGAAAGAAGAAACGTCTGGGAATACGTAGAAAGCGCCTTCTGGAACGTTGATTTTTACTCCTGGAATTTCTTTCAATAATCCAACAACTAAATCTCTACGTTTGTGGAATGCTTGTACCATGTGGTTTAATACTGATGGATCAGCATCAACAGCTGTGATAGTAGCACGTTGAGCAATAGAGTTAGCTCCTGAAGTTACCTGACCTTGGATTTTAGTACAAGCTTTAGCAATAAATTCTGGTGCTCCAATGTATCCAATTCGGTATCCTGTCATCGCGAAAGCTTTCGCAACTCCATTTACAGTGATTGTTTTTTCAAACATTCCCGGGATAGAAGCGATACTGCAAAAAGTTCCTGAGAAATTGATATGCTCATAGATTTCGTCAGCAACCACGTAGATGTTTGGATATTTTTCTAATACTTTAGCTAAAGCTGTTAATTCTTCTCTGTTGTAAACTGATCCAGAAGGGTTACATGGAGAAGAGAACCATATCATTTTAGTTTTAGGTGTGATAGCCGCTTCTAATTGTTCAGGAGTGATTTTGAAATCTGTTTCTACAGAAGTGGGTACTTCTACAGGAACACCACCTGATAATTTTACGATTTCGAAGTAAGAAACCCAGTAAGGAGCTGGTAAGATTACTTCGTCACCATCGTTTAACATTACCTGTGCAATGTTGTATAAAGATTGTTTAGCACCTGTAGAAACTACGATGTTTGCAGGTTTGTAATCTAAATCGTTGTCTCTTTTAAATTTTCTACAAATAGCTTCTTTCAAATCAGCATATCCATCCACTGGAGAATAAGTGCTGTAGTTGTCGTCAATTGCTTTTTTAGCGGCTTCTTTGATGAAGTCTGGCGTGTTAAAGTCAGGTTCTCCTAAACTTAAACTGATAATGTCTTTACCTTGGGCTTTTAATTCTCTAGCCAAAGCTGCCATTGCTAATGTTTGTGATGTAGCAAGATTGTTAATTCTGTCTGAAAGTGGATTACTCATTAATAAAGTGTTGATAGTCCCGAATTCGGTAATAGAACGTTGGGAGGTTAATTATTTATTTTAATTAATTTTTTATTTAAGCCATTTCTGGATTTGTTCCTAATTCTTTTAAATGTTTGAAATGTGCAATGATGGCACTTCTCATCGTTTTGTATTCATAATAAGGTAAGTTGCATTCCTGAGCGGTTTCGCGAACAATTTTTGCAATTTTACCATAATGAATATGACTGATATTTGGAAAAATATGATGTTCAATTTGGTGATTCAATCCTCCGGTGTACCAGTTTACTAACCAGTTTTTTGGAGCAAAATTAGTAGTTGTAAACAATTGATGTATTGCCCAGGTATTTTCCATTTCTCCTAATTCATTTGGAGAAGGATTATCTGCGTCTTCTACCACGTGAGCCAATTGGAAAACAATACTTAAAATCAATCCTGCTGTATAATGCATCAAGAAGAAACCAATTAGTACTTTCCACCAAACGATTCCAATAATTATTGGTAAAATAATCCAAATGGTAGCATAGATTATTTTAGTGATAATCAAAGTCGTCCAAAGAATTTTAGGGCTTTTAGGTTCGCCGTAAGATAATTTTCTTTTGATGTAATTTCTCATTTGCTTAAAATCGGTTGTGAGTGCCCAATTGAAAGTCAATAATCCGTAAAGGAAAACAGAGTAATAATGTTGAAAACGATGAAAACGATGCCATTTGGCACTTTTAGTAAATCGAATAATTCTGCCCGCTTCTAAATCTTCGTCATAACCAGGGATATTAGTATAGGTGTGATGTAAAACATTATGTTGCACCTGCCAGTTGTATACATTTCCAGCCAAAACATAAATAGTTCCCCCCATAATTTTATTCACCCATTTTTTATTCGAATATGATCCATGATTACCATCGTGCATGACATTCATTCCTAATCCTGCCATGCCTATTCCCATAACAATAGCTAAGAGTAAATGTGCCCAGAAAGGCATATCTAAAGTTAGAATTAAAAAATAGGGTACTAAAAAGACCGTAAAAAGTATGACTGCTTTTAAATGTAGTTGCCAATTACCCGTTTTTGAAATGTTGTTTTCTTTGAAGTAATTGTTAACCCGCGAGTTAAGCGTTCTAAAGAACTTGAGTTTGTCTTGCTTAGCAAATGTAGGTGCGGTGTTATTCATATCTTTCAAAAATAGTGTCCAAAGATAATTATTTATAAATTTTAACTCTGCAAAATTGAGTTAAATATTTCACACTTAAAAATAGTACTTTTGTTAAAAAAATACACGATGGACGAAATATTAAGCTATTTTCCGGATTTGACCGATATACAAAAAGAGCAATTCCAAAAATTAGATTTTTTATACCATGATTGGAATGAAAAAATAAATGTTATCTCAAGAAAAGATATCGATTCTTTATATACTAAACATGTTTTGCATTCCTTAGGAATTGCTAAAATTATGAAATTTGAACCAGGAAGTTATGTGTTAGACGTAGGAACTGGTGGTGGATTCCCAGGAATTCCATTGGCTATACTTTTTCCAGAAACCCGATTTTATCTGATTGATGTTATTGCTAAAAAAATAAGAGTAGTGCAGGGAGTTGTCGATGCTTTAGGTTTGAAAAATGTAAAAGCAGAGCAAATCCGTGCTGAAAATGTGAAAGGTGATTTTGATTTTATTGTAAGTCGTGCCGTGACGAATATGCCTGATTTTGTTTCCTGGGTAAAAACCAAAATCAAAAAACAGCAAAAACACGAATTGAAAAATGGAATCCTTTACTTAAAAGGTGGAGATTTGACTGAAGAGTTAAAGGATTTTCCAAAAGCAACTCAATATGATTTAGCCGATTATTTCAAAGACGAATTTTTTGAAACAAAGAAAGTAGTACACTTGCCGCTGAAGTTTGTGGTTTAATTTTAACCGATTATAAAAAGCGAAAACGCCGAATCTCAAAAGGGAGATCCGGCGTTTTCTATTTAAAATCTAATCTACTACGTACTTAAAAATTATTCTCCTAAAAATGGATATCTGTAATCTTCCGGAGAAACAAATATTTCTTTGATAGTTCTTGGAGAAACCCAACGCATTAAGTTTAATACAGAACCTGCTTTGTCATTTGTTCCTGAAGCTCTTGCTCCACCAAATGGTTGTTGACCAACTACTGCTCCGGTACATTTGTCATTGATATAAAAGTTTCCAGCAGCATTTTGTAATTTAGTTGTGGCTACTTCAATAGCATAACGGTCCTGGCTAAAGATAGCTCCAGTCAATGCGTACTCTGAAGTTTGATCTACTAATTCCAAAGTTTCAATCCATTTAGTATCGTCATACACATAAATAGTTAAAACAGGACCGAATAATTCAGTCTCCATTGTGACGTATTTTGGGTTTGTTGTCAGGATAACTGTTGGTTCAACAAAATATCCAACTGATTTATCGTAGTTACCGCCAATGATAATCTCAGCATCGCTGTCTTTTTTGGCCTGGTCAATATAACTTGCTAATTTGTCAAAAGAACCTTCGTGGATTACTGCAGTAATAAAATTACTGAAATCTTCTGGTGAACCCATTTTCATAGATTGTACATCCGTGATGATTTGCTCTTTTACAGCAGGCCATAAACTTTGTGGGATATAAGCTCTTGAGGCAGCTGAACATTTTTGTCCTTGGAATTCGAAAGCTCCGCGTACAATACCCGTTGCAGCTTGTTTTACATTGGCACTTGGATGAACCATTACAAAATCTTTTCCTCCTGTTTCTCCAACGATTCTTGGGTAAGTTTTGTAATTGTGGATGTTAGCTCCAATTTTTGCCCAAAGATCTTTGAATACGTGAGTTGAACCTGTAAAGTGTAAACCGGCAAAATCACGACTCGCTAAAACAGTGTCTGTTACCATTAAAGCGTCTCCAAATACCACGTTGATAACTCCATCAGGAAGACCAGCTTCTTTGAAGATTTCGATGATGATTTTTGCTGAGAAAACTTGGCTATCACTTGGTTTCCAAACTACAACGTTACCCATCATGGCAGCACTTGCGGGAAGATTGGCCGCAATAGCAGTAAAGTTAAAAGGAGTGATTGCATAAATGAATCCCTCTAAAGGACGGTATTCCAGACGATTCCAAACGCTTGAATCTGAAGTAGGTTGATCAGCATAAATTTGAGTCATGAACTCTACGTTGAAACGTAAAAAGTCAATCAATTCACAAGAAGCATCAATTTCTGCCTGGTGAATATTTTTAGATTGACCAATCATTGTTGCAGCATTAATTTTTGCTCTGTAAGGTCCTGCGATTAACTCAGCTGCTTTTAAGAAAATAGCAGCACGTTGTTCCCAAGCCATATTTGCCCAAGCAGTTCTAGATTCTAAAGCATTGGCTATAGCTTCTTCTATATGTGCTTTTTCGGCAAGATGATATGTTCCTACTATGTGTTTGTGGTCATGAGGAGGAGTGATGTTTCTAGTGTTTCCAGTTCGAATCTCTTTACTACCAATTTAGACGATTCAAAATCATCAAAGTCTTTGTATTTCTCACAAGCCATAATCGCGTTATCTACTTCAGTAGTGCGAGATTTTGGTGCGATTCTTTTAAATTCTCGGTAGCTTTTGATCGCATT